>NZ_JASJWL010000068.1:0-25526 GCF_035019225.1 Pseudomonas sp. CCC4.1
AGATGTGTATAAGAGACAGGTCTGTCGCAATGACCGCGTTGATGCCATCGCGAGCAAGCCCGCTCCCACACTAACTTATTCCAAAGAGTTTTTAAGCTCCCGGAACTAAATCTGCCAACACCACTCAGATTTATTGAATGGGTGGTGAAGCCCTTCAAAGCTCCTAATGTTGTGTTAAGTGTTGGCAGATACCTGAACCCCGCCCTAGCGGTTCAGTACTTGAACCCCGGACCTCCTTCCCCCCATGCGAAGTCCGGGGTTTTTTTTGCCTGCGATTTGTTACTCGTCAGCTTCAACCAGTTCTTCGCCTTTGTTCGGCAATTCCATCCAGCGTGCCAGCACGGTGTACGCCTCTTCCAGGCCCATGCGCTTTGGCGTGGAGAACAACTGGATGGTGACGGCATCGCCCCATTGCTTGCGAATGTCCGACTGGATTTTAAGCAGCGTATTTTTTGCAGCGCCGTACGTCAGTTTGTCGGCTTTGGTCAGCAAAATGTGCATAGGCATGCCGCTGGACACGGTCCAATCAAGCATCAAAAGGTCGAAATCGGTCATTGGATGACGGATATCCATCATCAAGATCACACCCTTGAGGCTTTCACGGCTGCCGAAATATGCTTCAAGGTGGCGCTGCCAGTGCAATTTCAGCGGGATCGGCACCTTGGCATAACCGTAACCTGGCAAGTCGACCAGGCGACGTTCTTCGTCCAGTTGGAAGAAGTTCAGCAACTGAGTGCGGCCCGGAGTTTTCGACGTGCGCGCCAGGCTGGCGTGGGTCAAAGTGTTGAGTGCACTGGACTTGCCGGCGTTGGAGCGCCCGGCAAACGCGACTTCGTAGCCTTCGTCATCGGGGCATTGATCGACTTTGGCAGCGCTGAGCATGAAGGTGGCCTGTTGGCACAGACCGAGAATGGGGTTCTTGAGTTGCATGGGATTTCCGATGTGAGCGGCGTCAGGAATGGACGCGGCGAGCGTGTCGTTTCCGTTTCAGTGACGCCAGTATATAATGCCGCAGATTTTGTGTGCGCTTTGTCCCAGCGTAGGATGAAGAACACGGGAGCAAAAAACCCAGGTTGCGCATTAGAACGCAGCAGGCTCCCAACCCTGAAAAGGTCGTTTTATGACTGCTGGTGACGGTGTCTTGATGCCACGTTACAGCATTCAGGCTACACAGGATCCGGAAGCCGTGTACAACCGCGTTTGTATTGTCTGCCATGCTGGTCAGCTAATAGGCCAAGGTAAGAGCAAGGTATGTAGGCGCTGGTACGACATGTGACCCAGGGTTTCAAGGCGATGCCGCCGCGTGGTTTGTGCATGGACTGCAGTGTCGAGGATTACCGAACTGTCCTACAGTGGATAAGCGAGTGAGCCCGGCCCATAACTCTTTAACCCTTAGCCGTAGTTGGATTAGCTGATGAACAAATTACTCGTGAGTCTGCTGTTGACCTTGGGCGTCAGCGGTATTGCCCAGGCTGCTAGCACCGCTGTGGTAGGTGATGCTGCTGCAGGTCAGGCAAAAACCGCTGTATGTGGCGCTTGTCACGGTCCGGACGGCAATAGCATGGCCCCAAACTTCCCCAAGCTGGCCGGGCAAGGTGATCGCTACCTGCTCAAGCAGTTGCATGAAATCAAGGACGGCAAGCGTCAGGTGCTGGAAATGACCGGCCTGCTGGCGAACCTGAACGATCAGGACCTTGCCGACATCGCGGCCTACTACTCAAGCCAGAAAGGTTCGGTTGGCGCTGCTGACCCGGCCCTGGTAGCCCAGGGTGAGGCCCTGTTCCGTGGTGGCAACCTTGAGAAAGGCATGCCAGCGTGCATCGGCTGCCACTCGCCAGACGGCCAGGGCCTTGCCGCTGCCGGCTTCCCGCACCTGGGCGGCCAGCACGCCAGCTATATCGAGAAACAGCTGACAGACTTCCGTGAAGGCGACCGCACCAACGATGGTGACTCGATGATCATGCGCGGCATCGCGGCCAAAATGAGCAACAAGGACATCAAGGCGCTGGCCAGCTATATTCAAGGCCTGCACTAAGGTCTGTACGGTCGGCGGGGCCAGGTCTTGATACCAGAGGTCACGTTAACGATCGTTTAATCCTTGAATGTGAACCTCAAAGGGCAGCTTCGGCTGCCCTTTTGCATCGCGTCTACAGTTACACTATCGAACTCAAGCCAGCATGGACCTGTCTGAATACAGGTCACGTTGATATGACCTTATCTGTCCAGGAGTAAAGCATGCGTAATCTGATTCTCAGCGCCGCTCTCGTCAGTGCCAGCCTGTTTGGCATGACCGCTCAAGCTGCCGAGCCGCTTGAAGCGGGCAAACAATATGTAGAGCTGAGCAGCGCCGTTCCGGTTGCTGTGCCTGGCAAGATCGAAGTGGTCGAGCTGTTCTGGTATGGCTGCCCGCATTGCTTTGCATTCGAGCCAACCATCAATCCCTGGGCAGAAAAACTGCCCGCCGACGTGAGCTTCGTGCGTATCCCTGCCATGTTTGGCGGGATCTGGAATGTTCATGGCCAATTGTTCATCACCCTTGAAGCCATGGGCGTTGAAAACAAGGTTCACAAAGCCGTGTTCCAGGCCATCCACGACGGCAAGAAGCTGGCAACCCCAGAAGAAATGGCTGATTTCCTGGCCGGTGAAGGCATCGATAAAGACAAGTTCCTGAGCACTTACAACTCGTTCGCCGTCAAAGGCAAAGTTGAAGACGCCAAGAAGAAGGCACAGGCCTATCAAATCTCCGGCGTACCGACCATGGTCGTCAACGGCAAGTACCGCTTCGACCTGGGCACTGCCGGTGGCCCTGAAGGCGCTTTGAGCGTGGCCGACCAGCTGATCGCCAAAGAGCGCGCAGCGGGCGCAAAAAACTAAGCGGCGCCCTCGCCCATGCTCCGCTGGAAAGGCGAGCGAAGTGTTGGTCTGCATGAGCCGCAGATCAACGAAGATCATCTGGCGTCCTGCGGGATGCCGGATGATCGACGTTTACGACTGCTCAGTTTCAATATCCAGGTGGGTAACAGCACCCAGGGTTACCGGCATTACCTGACCCGCAGTTGGCAGCATGTGCTCCCCCATAAGGGGCGGGCCGGTAACCTGGAGCGTATTGGTGACCTGCTCGGCGACTTCGACCTGGTCGCCCTGCAAGAGGCCGACGGTGGTAGCCATCGTTCTGGCTACATCAATCAGGTCAAGTATCTTGCCCAGCAGGGCGAATTTCCCTACTGGTATCAACAACTCAATCGCAATCTAGGGCGTCTGGCCCAGCACAGTAATGGTGTGCTCAGCCGGTTGCGCCCTGCCGCGATTGAAGATCATCCCTTGCCCGGCCCTGCGGGGCGTGGTGCGATTCTGGTGCGCTTTGGTGAAGGCCCCGACGCTTTGGTGGTCGTGGTCATGCACCTGGCGCTGGGAACCAAAACCCGCACCCGGCAGCTGGCCTATATACGCGAGTTGATTGGCGACTATCAGCACCAGGTGTTGATGGGCGACATGAACACCCATGCCAACGACCTGCTGCACACCTCGCCACTGCGGGACCTCGGGCTGCTGGCGCCGCAAATGGAGGCCACCTTCCCCAGTTGGCGCCCGCAACGTTGCCTGGATCATATTTTGCTCAGCCCAAGCCTGACCCTTGAGCGCGTCCAGGTACTGGATCAGCCTATCTCGGACCATCTGCCGGTAGCCGTCGATATCCGTCTGCCAGGCTCTGTCGGCGTCGACTCCCAGATCGCGCTGCGCCCGCCTGACAACGGGGCGAAGGCATGAGGGACGAGGCCGCGCGCTGGAAAGAGAAATACCTTAAAAGCGTGGAGCTGCAAGACAAGCTTGAGCGCCGCTGGAATGCCCGCCTCGACTTGCTGCGCCGTGGCCTGGTGCGTAGCACCCTGGCCGCTGAGGGCACGGACCGCACGGTCGACCAATGCATGAAAGAAATGCGCGAAGCGGTGCGCACCAATGAGATGGACGCCGCCCTTGCCGCCTTGCTGCCGCGCCTTGAAAAAGCCGTGCTCGACTCCGAGCAGCGACGTGAAACCCGGGTTGAGCAAGTCAGCGCAGCGCTCAATACGCTGGTCACCCAACTGCAGGCCCTGCCACTGCCCCGTGAGGTCAGCAAGCCGCTCAAGACCTATGCCAAACAGCTCGAAAACCGGGTGACGCACGCCCGAGAAATACCGCTGCTGCTTGATGAGCTGAGTCACTTGCAAGGGCAGGCACTGGCGCCGCAACTCAATGACGCCCAGCCGCCCAAGCCGGGCTTGTTACAGCGATTATTTGGTGCACAAGACGCTGAAAAGGCACTTGGCGAAGCGACTGTGGTTCCGATTCCGGTTGAGACTCAGGCGCCGCGACCGGCTGCGCCGAACAGTGTGGTCCCAGCGCATGTTGCCGAGCCGCCGGCAGTACCCACGCCTCAGCCTGAACCGGTAATTGTTGAAGCCGAACCACAGCCCTTGCCGCCCGTTGCTACGGCTGACGATGACGCCCAGGCGCTTGCCGAGCCGTCCCCTTCGGTACCTCAAGAGGCTCAAGAGCATGCATCCAGCGGTGCACTTGAGTCAGTGGTCGCGATGGTTGAGGCCGAAAATGATCAAGCCAGGGATTTCGTTGAGCAGTCGCCGCTCGACGAACAGACTGAGCTGGCCGAAGTCGATGCTGTCTATGCCCTGCCTGATGCCCCCGAGCCAACCTACAGCAGCGTGGCCGAGCACATTGAGTCCACACTGCTCGGGTTGTTGAGCGGCCTGTCGCTGCCTGAACACCACAGGCCACAGGCCGAGGCCATGTGCCGGCGTCTGGAAAAAGGGCTCAACTGGTACGAATTACTGCCGATCCTCGACGATCTTGCGGTTTTGATGCTGGCCATCACTGACAGCGGCCAGCATGAATTCGAGGCTTACCTCAAACAGCTCAATGAGCGCCTGGAGTCATTTCAGAACAACCTCCAGGCGGCCAGCGAGGGTCATGCCGAGGGTCGATCCGCCGCCGACGACTTGCACAGCCAGCTGCGCGAACATGTGGACGGTTTGCAAAACAGCGTGCAGGACGCCGTTGACCTTAACAGCCTCAAGCACCTGCTGGAGAATCGTCTCGAAGGACTGCTGGGCACGATGGACCAGCACCAGCAGCAGCGCATCGCCCGTGAACAGGAGGTCTCGGCCCACCTCCAGGGGCTGGCCGAGCGTATCGCGAGCATGGAACAGCAGGCCCAGGGCTATCGCGAGCATCTTGAAGAACAGCGCCAAAAAGCACTGATAGACCCCCTGACCGATCTGCCTAACCGGGCGGCATGGGGCGAACGCCTGCAATATGAAGTCGATCAGTGGCAAAAAAACGGTAATCCTCTACTGATTGCCATGCTCGACCTCGATCATTTCAAGCGTATCAATGATGGTTATGGCCACCTGGCGGGCGACAAGGTGCTCAAGATCATTGCCACCCAATTGCGCAAGCATCTGCGGCCGACCGACTTTATTGCCCGCTTTGGTGGCGAAGAGTTTGTGCTACTGATGCCCGATACGCCGTTGAGCGCAGGTTTGCATCTGATCGAGAAGCTGCGGGCAGCAATCCAGGCCTGTCCGTTCCACTTCAAGGGCGAACCCGTGACCATCACCACGTCTATCGGTGTATCCGCGTTCAGGCCGGGTGATCGCAGTGACCATGTGCTTAAACGGGCTGATGAAGCACTGTATCGGGCCAAACGGCGTGGACGTAACTGCGTGGAGCCTCAAGCAGCGACTATTGAAACTTGATATTTATTTGTCGCTTTATGTAGTTACTTTCTAGACAGCAAGTAGTCCCTGTCGGTATTTAAAATTAATTAACGGATTCCCTCGCGGCTTTCTTGACGGGTTGTGAGTGGGCGACTTATATAAAATAACAGACCGGTTTGGTTACCCGACAAGTAACGACGGCACTGTAGACATCTCATTATCAAACCCCCATCGACAATGCCGCCGGGCACTGCAGGCTCTAGCCAGCCGGTATAAAGCCAGTACGGTGTACGGCCGTAAAAGGTAGTGTATGAAAATATTGATTTACTTGTTACCTGTGTTCTTTTTGATCACGGGCTCTGTTTCGGTAAGTGCAGCCACTAAAACCCCGATCTATTCGGCCTCTATTAACAAGGATGGAACACTGGCCGCACAATCGCCGCACTGGATTGAAAGTATTGAATACTCCAGCCAACCCGATTATGCAGCCAGTTATAAAGTTAATCTGATGCCCGATGCCTTTCAAAAGGAGCCAAAATTTTGTGTGGCATCGACTTACGACAATTCAAGCTATGAACATACCCTTTATGGCATCGCCAAATTGTCGAGCAAACCGACCCGATCCGAAGTGAATGTTATAGGCTTGATGCTGGGTGCCAACGGGCCATCCGGGGATTCATCGATGAGTTTTTACCTGGTGTGCGGCAAATAAATCACCTTACGAAGGCTGCGACCCTGTTGGTGTTTACAAGGTCGCAGCCCTTGTCTTCATCCGGTACAGCTGCACGACACGGGCGGTAAGGTATGCTTGCCTATTAATTGCTCAGTCGTGTTGTTCTCGCCCATGAAATTCTCCGCCCTGATCTTGTCCCTTGCCCTGCTGGCCGGTTGCAGCAACGGTCTGCGCATGGACACCAGTCATCCTTCGATCAACCACGACAGCCGCGTGCAGTTTGTGGTGCTTCACTACACCTCAACCTCGCTGGAGCGCTCCCTGGAGCTGTTAACCCGCGGTCCGGTCAGCAGCCATTACCTGGTCGGGGATACTCCGCCGACCATTTACAAACTGGTGGATGAAAACCAGCGCGCCTGGCACGCCGGTGAAAGCCAATGGAAGGGCCGCACCTGGCTGAACTCCAGCTCCATCGGCATTGAAATCGTCAACAAGGGTTTTCGCGATACGCCCGAAGGTCGAGTCTGGTACCCCTATACAGAGGGTCAGGTCCAGTCGGTTATCGCACTGCTCAAAGATATTTCAACCCGCTATCAGATCGACCCGCGCAACATCATTGGCCACAGCGATATCGCGCCCTTGCGCAAGCTGGATCCGGGCCCGCTGTTTCCCTGGAAGCGCCTGGCCGACGCTGGCTTTGGCATCTGGCCAAACGCCCGGGCCGTAGCCCGGGAGCAAGCGCTGTACGCCAGCAACTTGCCAAGCATCACCTGGTTCCAGCAGCAACTGGCGCTTCTGGGCTACGAAACCCCGCAAACTGGAGAGCTGGATGTCGCCACTCGTCACGTTCTGGCCGCCTTCCAGATGCATTTCAGGCCTTCGCGATACGATGGCACTCCGGATGCTGAAAGTGCGGCCATTTTGAAAGTACTGAACACGCAAAAGCACTGATGAGCTAGAGCAATGGCAGGGCCATGTAAAATTGTGTGCCTTGCCCTGGACGCGAATACACCCCAATGCGCCCGCCATGCAGTTGCACAATCTCTTTGCACAGTGCCAGCCCAAGGCCGGCGCCACCCTTTTTGCGCCCCACTTGCACAAAGGGCTCAAAAATCCGCCCTTGTTGGCTATAGGCAATGCCTTCGCCATTGTCTTCGATGCTGATAATCACCCGTTCCCCATGGCGCCTGGCCTGCAGGCAGATCTGCCCGCCACTGGCGGTGTGGCGCAAGGCGTTGTCCAGCAGGTTGTCCAGCACCCGCTCCAACTGGGCCTGATCGGCCCGCAACTCAGGTAGCGGTTGTTGCAGCTGCACCAGCAGCTCGACATTTTTTACCCGCGCACGGTCGGCGAAACGGACACGGGCGTCCTCGAGCATGTGTTCGACACTGCAGGGGGCCAGCGTCAGCTTCTGCATGCCGTTTTGATAGCGGGAGAAGTTCAGCAGGTCATTGATCAACTGCATCAGGCGCTGCATTTCTTCGTTGACGGTGTTGAGCAGGTCGGTTTCCCGTGACTGGGGATCAAAGCGCGATCGCTCCAGAAACAACCCGAACGCCATATGCATGCCGGTGACGGGGGTGCGCAACTCATGGGAGGCCCGCAACACGAACTCGCTGCGTACCCGCTCAAAGGCACGCTGCTCGGTGACGTCGTGCAGCACCATGACGGCGCCGAGGATAGGCCCCTTGGGCTGGCTCACCGGGGTCAAGCTGTAGGTCAGGAGTCGGGTTTCGCCTTCAATGTCGACGCTCAAGTCTTCCGGCAAGCGCTCAAGACTGCCTCCGCGCAGTACTGTTTGCAGTTGCTGGTCGAGTTCCGGACGTTGCAAGGCCTCACCCAGCGACTGCCCCAATCGCCCTTCATCCCAACCCAGCTGGCGCTGTGCGACGGGGTTCAAGTGCTCCAGCCGGCCTTGCTGATCGATCATCAACAACCCGTCATCGATACTGTCGAGTACCGCTTGCAGCCGCTGCTGGCCCGCCAGCAGCTCATCGATGTTGGTTGCCTGATGCTGGCGCAATGCCTCGGCCATAATCCCAAAGCGCCGCGTCAGCAGGTTCATCTCTGTGGCCGAGGAGAGCGGCAACACCACTTCGAAATTACCTTTGCCAATGTTATCCGCGGCCTTGGCCAGCGCCTCGATCGGGGCACCAAAACGCCTGGCAATACCGTGGGCGGTGATAAAGCCGATGATCAGCACGGCAATGCCGACCAGGCCGAGCAAGGCGGCGACGACCAAGGCGCGATCCCGGGCTGCGGCCTGGGCGGCATATATGGTGTCGAGCGCACGACGGTGTTCGGTAATCAGACCGTTGCGCAGTTGATTGAAGCGGCTGGTCAGATCCTTGTCATTGCTCAGGTTCAGTTGCGCGTCGCTGGCCTTGTTGAAGGCCAGCAAAAAACTGCTGTAATCCTCCCGGGCCTGGGCAAAACCGCTATGCAGATTGTTTTTACGCTCATGCTCGATGCCCTCGTCGAGCAGCTTCAAATACTCCCGGGCTGATGACTTCAGCGCTTCGGGATCTGGCTGGTTATGCAGCATCATCACCAACTGATCGCCCAGCGACTGACGCAGTTTCAGGCCCAGATCGAGGGTAATGAAGTTGTTACGAATCAGCGCTTCCTGGGTTTTCGCCATTTGCATCACGCTGACGACGCCAAGCAACAGACCAAGCAGCGCCACCGTGATTAACGCGGAAATGCTCAGGAACAGGCGGGTGCGCAGCTTGATCGCAAGTTTCATCGCGGGCTCACAGGTTGTACTGCTTACGTTTGCGGTACAGCGTCGAGGCATCGATACCCAGGGTTTTTGCTGCCTGATCCAGGGTTTCACTGGTGGCCAGGACGGCGCCGATATGGGCTTTCTCCAGTTGATCGAGGCTCAGAGCAGCGCCAATGCGCGGGGCGTTGGGTACCGTTTGTTCGGCCATGCCCAGATGGCTGACTTCAACCACTTCCTGCGGGCAAATAATACTCGCGCGCTCAACCACATTGCGCAACTCGCGGATATTGCCCGGCCAACGGTAATTGGCCAGGGCCCGGCGGGCTTCCTCACTGAAGCCGCGGGCAGGGCGAGCATATTCCTTGACGAAACGGGCCAGGAAACGGTCGGCCAGGGTCAGGATATCCTCACTGCGCTCGCGCAGCGGCGGCAAATGCAGGGTGATCACGTTGAGACGGTAGAGCAGGTCTTCACGGAAGCGGCCATCGCGCACCATGTCCTCAAGGTGGAGGTTGGTGGCGGCCAGAATCCGTACATCGGCGCGGCGGGTAACGGGGTCGCCGACGCGCTCGTATTCTTTGTCCTGAATAAAGCGCAGCAGTTTTGGCTGTAGGGCCAGCGGGAAATCGCCGATTTCATCGAGGAACAAGGTACCGCCATCGGCCTGATTCACCCGGCCCAGGGTGCTTTCGCTGGCACCGGTAAAGGCTCCACGGGTATGGCCAAACAGTTCGCTTTCCATCAGCTCGGCCGTCAGTGACGGACAATTGATCGTGACACAGGACTTTTTCGCCCGTTTGCTCCAGCCGTGGATTGCGCGTGCCAGTTCCCCCTTACCGGTACCC
This sequence comes from Pseudomonas sp. CCC4.1, assembly GCF_035019225.1. NCBI lineage: Bacteria > Pseudomonadati > Pseudomonadota > Gammaproteobacteria > Pseudomonadales > Pseudomonadaceae > Pseudomonas > Pseudomonas sp. CCC4.1. Next base: position 9,958 of record NZ_JASJWL010000068.1, read on the forward strand.
GACTCGCCCAGAATAAGAATATTGGCATCCGTACCGGCCACCTGGCGGGCGGTTTCGAGCACCGCCATCATGGCCGGGCTATGGGAGTCGAGGCCTTCTTTGGGCTTGCGTACTTCACCCTCCAGGGCTTCAAGCCGGGCCGCCAACTGGCGCACTTCCAGTTGCTTGGCCGTGGCCAGCCTTAGCTGGTCGGGGCTGCACGGCTTGACCAGATAATCGGCGGCACCTGCCTGGATCGCATCAACGGCTGTATCGACGGCCGAGTGGGCAGTGACTATCACAACACGCATCCACGGCGCCTGGATACGCATTTGAGCCAGCACATCCAGACCGTTGTCTTCGCCCAGGCGCAGATCGAGAAAACACAGATCAAACACCTGTCGTTGCAGCAGTGCGTCGGCCTGCGCTGCGCTGTTGGCGGTGGCGACAGTGTAGCCCTCGTCTTCGAGGCAATAGCGGAATGTACGCAGGATGGCGGACTCATCGTCGACCAGCAGAATGCGGCCCTGTTGCTCTTTGGCTGAATCCATTTCCTACGTTCCTTTATATGTGGTCTTGGTTAGTGTCGGAATAATCGGGCAAGTTGCATGATTTTTCTGATTGATTCCGAGGCTAGCACCGAAGGCTCTGGCCTGCATAAGGTAACTGGCTGATTTTGCGGCTTTTTGCGTTGAGTCGCAGGTCGAAATTAATCCCTCTCGCAGCAGCTGACTCTCGGAGCAAGGCTGCGTCCGACGGCGAAGCCGTCGTAAACCCTGAAAACCGGATTTTACTGGCACACCGTGGTGTCTGATTTGCGACGGCTGTGCCGCCGCACGCAGCCTCGCTCCGCGAGTCAGCTGCTACGCGACGTGTGGTATCCCCTGATCGTGCAGAACGCCCGACCCGCAGGCCGGGCATCGTGCAGGTTGCGCGTCAAATCCATTCGAACAAATAGATAACACATTGATTTATAACGGTTTTTTATTGTGTCAAAAGCTGGCACGGCCCCTGCAATTACCCTTGTACAGAGCGTCGCACAGAGCGGCTCAACCTCACATTGACCACCGGGTGGCAGGAGTTTGAACATGAATATTCACGAATTCTCCAACTTGCGTGTTTCGTCATTGCATCTGCAACAAGGTCTGTTCGCCAGCCTTGCGTTGTCGGTGACCCTGATCGGTGGTCAGCAGTTGGGCCGGTTGGAGCAAGCACCGCAGCCGGTTGCCGCTGCACAGCACTACATCGCTCCCCAGCAGCACTTCAAGGCATTTGGCCCAGTGTCTGATACCACTGGCCGTTACGAACTCGCAGCCTCGGACGAAACCCAAATCGCCCGCTCGCAACCAGCACCTGAACGTTGGGTGTTTTAAGTGTTCACAACCTTGAGGCCCTGATCGGGCGTCGAGACACACCCTCATCACCCTGTTTCGCACAGTAATAAGGAGAATCACCATGTTGAGTTGGGCCATTACCTTCCTGATTATCGCCATCATCGCTGCTGTCCTGGGCTTCGGTGGTATTGCGGGCACCGCTACCGGCATCGCCAAGATTCTCTTTGTCGTGTTCCTGGTGATGTTTGTGGTGTCCTTTATCTTTGGTCGCCGCGGTCGAGGCTAGAGATGACCGCCCCCTCCTTTAAGGCTACGGTCGCTGTCCTGGTAACGGGCGGCGGCCGAGGGGCATGAAACCGGTTACATGGATGCAGGCAGCCAAGGTTCTACCTTGGTTTTTTTGTGCCCGGAGAAAATCTTTCGGCGGCTGTAATGCCTTATCAGGGTTCATTTTTTTGAAAACAAATGTGGCCTGAACAGCACTTCGAAACGTCGACCGTATATCGACTTGTAGAAAAATAGCCCGGACTTATATCTGATTTGTGTTGTCGGATATTTCTTGGATATAAGCGGCTCAATGCCACCCCCTCCTTAGCCAAAAAGACCTTGAAACAGCCGGTCTACGGCACTTATGTCGTCTATTCTGTGGATTCTCAGGAGGGGCGATTTGAGGTCTTGTCGGACAAAACCCATGCCGATTCGGCATAGGGTAGGCGTTTACGGCATTAGACGGCCACCTCATGCATGGGAATAGTTGCGCCTTTTTTCGCCTGCCAAAGAGCCTTTCGGGCTCGGTTTGGGCGACCTTCTACGGGGGTGGCGGTTTCTGCTTTTTGCGCTTTCAAGCGCTCTATTCAGAGCCTCTGCCCGAGTCCACTTGAAGTAAGGGTAATGACATGAAGAAGGCAAAACTTAGCCTCGCCTGGCAGATCCTGATTGGTCTGGTCCTCGGGATTGCAATCGGCGCGCTGCTTAACCATTTCAGTGCTGAAAAGGCCTGGTGGATCAGTAACGTTCTGCAACCTGCCGGCGATATCTTTATCCGTCTGATCAAGATGATCGTAATCCCAATCGTGATTTCTTCACTGGTTGTCGGGATTGCAGGCGTGGGAGATGCGAAGAAACTCGGTCGTATCGGTTTTAAAACCATCATTTACTTCGAGGTGGTCACCACCATCGCGATCCTGGTCGGCCTGGTGCTGGCCAACGTGTTCCAACCCGGTGCCGGTATCGACATGAGCACCCTGGGCACGGTCGATATTTCCAAGTACGCAGCCACGGCAGCTGAAGTCACGCATGAACATGCGTTTATCGAGACCATCCTCAACCTGATTCCATCGAACATCTTCGCGGCCATGGCTCGCGGTGAGATGTTGCCGATCATCTTCTTCTCGGTGCTCTTCGGTCTCGGTTTGTCGAGCCTGAACGCCGAACTGCGCGACCCGCTGGTGAAAACCTTCCAGGGCGTGTCCGAGTCGATGTTCAAAGTCACTCACATGATCATGAACTACGCGCCAATCGGTGTGTTCGCCCTGATCGCCGTGACCGTCGCCAACTTCGGTTTCGCCTCGCTGGTGCCTCTGGCCAAGCTGGTGCTGCTGGTTTACGGCGCCATCCTGTTCTTCGCCGTTGCGGTGCTGGGCCTGATTGCCAAGCTGTTCGGCTTCTCGGTGTTCAAACTGATCCGTATCTTCAAGGATGAACTGGTTCTGGCTTACTCCACCGCCAGCTCCGAAACCGTGCTGCCACGCGTGATCGAGAAGATGGAAGCCTACGGCTGCCCGAAAGCGATCTGCAGCTTTGTGGTACCGACCGGCTACTCGTTCAACCTTGACGGCTCGACCCTGTACCAGAGCATCGCGGCAATCTTTATCGCCCAGCTGTATGGCATCGACTTGTCGATCAGCCAGCAACTGCTGCTGGTACTGACCCTGATGGTGACCTCCAAAGGCATCGCCGGTGTACCAGGTGTATCCTTCGTGGTACTGCTGGCGACCCTGGGCAGCGTGGGTATCCCGCTGGAAGGCCTGGCCTTTATCGCCGGTGTTGACCGTGTGATGGACATGGCCCGTACGGCCCTGAACGTGATCGGTAACGCCCTGGCGGTACTGGTCATCTCCCGTTGGGAAGGCATGTACGACAACGCCAAGGGCGAGCGCTACTGGAACTCGCTGCCGCACTGGCGCAGCAAGGAAGCCCTGCCAAAAGGTGAGTAACCTCGCCTGGTAGCGCAACTCCCACAAACCCCGGCCTTGGCCGGGGTTTGTTGTTTCTGGGGGTAGGCCGCTATCATTCGCATCATCTTCCAGGAGTTTTCTTGATGCTCAACGGCCTATGGCTCAGCTTTTTCGTCGTCGCTACGGTGTCGGCGCTCGCCCAATGGCTGGTGGGGGGCAACGCGGGGATCTTCTCGGCGATCGTGGAAAGCATCTTCGCCATGGCCAAGTTGTCCGTCGAAGTGATGATCTTGCTCTTCGGCACCCTGACGTTATGGCTCGGCTTCCTGCGCATTGCCGAAAAAGCCGGCATCGTCGATTGGCTGGGCAGGGCCCTGGGACCTCTGTTCAAGCGCCTGATGCCGGAAGTCCCGCCTGGGCATCCGGCGCTGGGCTTTATCACCCTCAACTTCGCCGCCAACGGCCTGGGGCTGGATAACGCGGCCACGCCCATCGGCCTCAAGGCCATGCGTGCCCTGCAAGAGCTCAACCCGAGCCCGACCAGTGCGAGTAATGCACAGATCCTGTTTCTGGTGCTCAACGCCTCGTCCCTGACCCTGCTGCCGGTCACTATCTTCATGTACCGTGCCCAGCAAGGGGCGCCGGACCCGACACTGGTATTCCTGCCGATCCTGCTGGCCACCAGCGCCTCGACCCTGGTCGGCTTGCTGTCGGTGGCCATTGTCCAGCGCCTGCGTCTGTGGGACCCGGTGGTGCTGGCGTACCTGGTGCCTGGCGCGCTGATCCTGGGCGGTTTCATGGCATTGCTGGCGACCCTGTCAGCCACGGCGCTGGCCAGCTTGTCGTCGATCCTGGGCAACCTCACGCTGTTCGGCCTGATCATGCTGTTTCTGGTGATCGGGGCGCTGCGCAAGGTCAAGGTCTACGAAGCGTTTGTGGAAGGGGCCAAGGAAGGCTTCGACGTCGCGAAAAACCTGTTGCCGTATCTGGTGGCGATGCTGTGCGCGGTGGGTGTGCTGCGTGCTTCCGGGGCACTGGATTTTGGCCTGGACGGTATTCGCCATGTGGTTGAGTGGCTGGGTTGGGATACGCGCTTTGTCGATGCGCTGCCAACGGCCATGGTCAAACCCTTTTCGGGCAGTGCGGCGCGGGCCTTGCTGATCGAGACCATGCAGACCCAGGGTGTGGACAGCTTCCCGGCGCTGGTGGCGGCCACGGTGCAGGGCAGCACGGAAACCACGTTCTATGTGCTGGCGGTGTACTTCGGCGCCGTGGGCATCCAGCGTGCCCGGCATGCGGTGGGTTGCGCCCTGCTGGCCGAGTTTGCCGGCGTGGTGGCGGCGATTGCGGTGTGCTACTGGTTCTTCGGCTAACCCAGGCCACCTTGTGGGAGCGGGCTTGCTCGCGATGGCATCACCGCGGCCACGCAGGTAAACCGTGTTGCCTGCATCGCGAGCAAGCCCGCTCCCACAGGTTTACAGGGTTTTACGCCACACACTCACCAGCCACGGTTGCTGGTCACGGGGCAAGCCCGCCGGGCGGTAGTAGTGCTCCAGCTCGGCAAACCCTGCAGCCGTCAGCATCGTCCGCCAGTTCTGCAGATCGTGATAAGCCCCGTAACGCTCACCGTTCCAGCCTTCGCGGTTGTCGCCGCGCGGGTTGGAACTGAGCAGTACGCCGCCGGATTTCAGGGCTGCATGCAGCTTGCCCAGCACCTGACCCAGTTCCTGGGTCGGCACATGGAACAACGAAGCATTGGCGAAGATGCCGTCGAAGCGTTCAGCGGGCAAGTCGAGCTTGAGGAAGTCCTGGTGCCACACTTCACAGCCGCTGTCTTCGCGGGCCATTTGGGTGAAGCGTTCGGTGCCGTCCAGCCCGATTGCCACATGCCCGAGGCGGGTGAAAGCCTGCAGGTCGCGACCCGGCCCGCAGCCGAAATCCAGGACAGTGAAGGGCGCCGAACCTTGAATATGACGCAACAGGGCGTCGATGTTCTGGCTCACGTCATGGTCGCGGGTGCCTTCACGGAAGCCCTCGGCGCTCTGTTGATAGTGGCTCAGGGTCGTGGCGGCAATCTGTTCGAGAGTTTTTGCATCGAGGGTCATCGCAGGCTCGGTCGGCGGCAGGGCTGGCCGCCGACTATACCTCAGCGTTTGTTCAGTGCCAGGGCCAGGCGGTCACCACCCAGCTGAATCACGGCCACCAGAATCACCAGCAATACGATCACGGTCAGCATCACCTGCGAGTCGAAGCGCTGGTAACCATAGCGGTACGCGATGTCACCCAGCCCGCCGGCACCAATCGCACCGGCCATGGCCGACGAATTGATCATCGTCACCAGGGTGATGGTAAAACCGCCGACGATGCCGGGTAAGGCTTCGGGCAGCAGTACGTGCCAGATAATGTGATGGCGCTTACAGCCCATGGCTTGGGCGGCTTCAATCAAACCGTGATCCACCTCACGCAGGCTGACTTCAGCTATGCGTGCAAAAAACGGTGTGGCGGCGATGGTCAGCGGTACGACCGCCGCCCATACGCCGTAGGTAGTGCCCACAATCAGGCGGGTGAACGGGATCAATGCCACCATCAAAATCAGAAACGGGATTGAACGGAACAGATTGACGAACGCACCCAGAGCCTTGTTCAGTGTGGGGGCTTGATAAATCCCGCCTTTGCCGCTGGTGACAAGGATCACCGCCAGCGGTATGCCCAGAACCAGCGCGATCAGCGACGACACACCGACCATCAGGAAGGTGTCGATCACCCCCTGCCACAAACGATCAAATCCCATAGCCCACTACCTCGACCTGTTGTGCCCATTGTCCGGCCCGCTTGCGCAGCTCTTCGGCGCCCAGCGAAGTGCTGGTTACGCTGAGCAGCAGTTGCCCCAGGGCATGCCCCTGGATGTGTTCGACGCCGCCGTGGAGCAGCCGCACTTGCCCTCCCAGCGCGCTGAACAGCGCGCCCAGGTCAGGCTCTTGGGCCTGCCGGCCGGTAAAACGCAGGCGCAAGATCACGCTGGCTTGTGCGGACTGTGCCTGCGCCGAAATACGGTTACGCAGCGCTTCAGGCAGGGTCGCCTGCAAGGGCGCCAGCAGGGTCTTGCTGACGTCATGCTGAGGATCGCCGAAGACCTGCCACACAGGGCCTTGCTCGACCACGCGACCTTGCTCCAGTACCACTACGCGGTGACAGATATCACGAATCACGGCCATTTCATGGGTAATGAGGATGATGGTCAGGCCCAGGCGCTGGTTGATTTCGCGCAGCAGACCGAGGATCGACTGAGTGGTTTCGGGGTCCAGGGCCGAGGTGGCTTCATCGCACAGCAAAATCGCCGGATCGTGCACCAGCGCACGGGCAATGCCCACACGCTGTTTTTGCCCGCCCGACAGTTGCGCCGGGTAAGCCGTGTGCTTGCCTTGCAGGCCAACCAGCTCCAGCAGCTCACGCACCTTCTGCTCCCGTTGCAGCTTGGGCACGCCCGCCACCTTGAGTGGCAACTCGACGTTCTGCCATACGGTTTTGGCCGACATCAGGTTGAAGTGCTGGAAGATCATGCCGATCTTGCGCCGCAGCGCCACCAGCTTGTCTTCGTCAAAGCTGGCGATATCGACCTGATCGATCAGCACGCGGCCGCGGGTAGGCTGTTCGAGGCGGTTGATGGTGCGAATCAACGACGACTTGCCAGCACCGCTGCGCCCGATGATGCCGAAGATCTCCCCGCGCTGGATTGCCAGATCAATACCCGTGAGGGCATCCACAGGGCCCTGGCGGCCATCATAGGTTTTGCCGATACCGATAAAACGCACATGGGCGTGGCTCAACTCAGGGTGCAGCTCGGTGTGGTTGGCGCCGGGCTGCGGCTGATCGAGCCGCTCGCGAGCAATGGCCACATTCATGGTCAGCCTCCCCAGCCGGGCTGGTACAGAGTGCCGTAGGTCTTATCCAGCGCAGCTTTGACCACTGGCGAGTGCTGATAGATATCAATAAATTTGGCCAGACGCGGGTCGTCTTTGTTCTTGGGCTGGATCACGAACTGAATCACATACTCGGGGTGGTCGATGCCGTCGAACAGCAAGGCCGACTCGGCATCGAAGGTTTTCGACAGGCGAATGTAGGCTGGATAACCCTGCACCAGGTCGGCATCGTCGTAGGCTCGTACCAGTTGCACGGCCTCAACCTGCAGGATCTTGATCTTTTTCGGGTTGGCGATGATGTCCTCTTCCGTCGCCTTGTAACCAACGCCCGGCTTGAGTGTAATCAGCCCGGCCTTGGCCAGCAGTTGCAGGCCACGCCCGCTATTGATCGGGTCATTGGCAATGGCAACAGTTGCGCCTTCAGGCAGGGCGTCGAGGCTTTTGTATTTTTTCGAGTACAGGCCCACGTTGTTGATGATGCCTTTGGCGTAGGGTGCCAAATCGAACCCGGCGGCGGCCTTGGCGTTTTCCAGGAACGGGATGTGCTGGAAGTAATTCACATCGATATCGCCGCTGGCCAGGCTGACGTTGGGTGCGATCCAGTCGGTGAACTCCACCAGCTCGACCTTGAGTCCTTGCTTGTCGGCCTCGGCCACTGCGGTTTCCAGGGGAATGGCGAACGCGGCGGTGGTACCGACCTTGAGCGGCTTGTCGGCCGCGTGGAGCAAACCGCTAAACAGCCCGAGAGCCAGAACCAGTGCGTGTTTTTTGTTCATGATAATTGCCCAGTCAAAGAGTCGGAATTCGAACCCTGTGGGAGCGAGCCTGCTCGCGAAAGTTTGGCAGTCCTGCAAGCTTCGCGAGCAGGCTCGCTCCCACAACAAAAAGGGTTAAGGGTTGTGTCTGTAAGCCGCACCTGTATGGCGTTGCGGCAAGTGCGCATCACCTTCCACAAACAGCTTCTGACGCAGGCTGCCAGTGTCATAAGCGGTTTTATAAGAGCCCCGGCGCTGCAGTTCGGGGACCACCAGGTCGATAAAATCGACGTAGCTTTCAGGGGTGACGATGCGGGTCAGGTTGAACCCGTCCAGGCCGGTTTCTGCAATCCAGGATTCCAGCTCGTCGGCCACTTGCGCAGGCGAACCCACCAGCGTGATGTAACGCCCGCCCAGGGCGTGCTGTTCAAGCAGCTTGCGCCGGGTCCAGTCGTTGTTTTGCAGCACTTTGGTGGCGGACTGGATCGCGTTACTCTTCACGTACTGGATCGGCTCGTCCAGTTCGTAGTCGGCAAAGTCGATACCCGTGGAGCTGGAAAAGTGCGCCACGCCGGCTTCGGCACTGGCATAGCTCAGGTACTCGTCACGCTTGGCCAATGCCTGGGCCTCGGTCGGCGCCACGATCACGTTGATCCCCATAAACAGCTTGATGTCGTCCGGGTTGCGGCCCGCAGCCACAGCGCTGGCGCGCACCTTGTCGACCTGGGCTCTGGTCGCTGCCTTGGTCTGCCCGCTGATAAACACGCACTCGGCATGGCGACCGGCAAACACCAGGCCGCGATCCGAGCTGCCCGCCTGAAACAGCACCGGGGTGCGTTGCGGCGACGGTGCGCAAAGGTGATAACCCTCCACCTGATAGAACTCACCTTCGTGTTTGATCTTGTGCACCTTGTCGGGCCGGGCATAGATGCGCCGGGCCGGGTCATTGAGCACGGCGTCGTTTTCCCAGCTGCCTTCCCATAGCTTGTAGAGCACTTGCAGGTACTCATCGGCCTGATCGTAGCGCCGGTCATGCTCGACCTGTTCGGTCAGGCCCATGGCTTTGGCTGCACTGTCGAGGTAGCCGGTAACAATATTCCAGCCCACGCGACCGCGGGTCAGGTGGTCCAGGGTCGACATGCGACGCGCGAATAAATACGGCGTTTCGTAGGTCAGGTTGGCGGTCAGGCCAAAACCGAGGTTCTTGGTGACGGCAGCCATCGCCGAAACCAGCAGCAGGGGATCATTGACCGGTAGCTGGATCGCCTCTTTGAGTGGCATATCAACCGATTGTTGATAAACGTCGTACACCCCCACGATATCGGCGATAAAAAGCCCGTCGAACAGCCCGCGTTCCAGCAGCTGCGCCAACTCAGTCCAGTATTCAAGGGTGTTGAAGGTGGTCGAGTTGTCACGTGGATGAGTCCACAGACCGTGGTTGATATGACCAATGCAGTTCATGTTGAAGGCATTGATCAGAATCTTCTTTTTGCTCATCAGATGGTCCCCCGCAATGGCGGGTTGGCATCATTTAGGTAGTAATTGCCTACCGCGTGGTACTTCCAGCGCACCGGGTCATGCAGGGTGTGCACGCGGGCGTTGCGCCAGTGACGGTCAAGGCCGTGCTCGGCCAGGGTGGCCTGGCTGCCCGCCAGCTCGAACAGGGTGCTGCCGGCGGCCAGGGAAATTTCTGTACTCAGGGCCCGGGCTTCTGCGATGGCAATCGAGGCTGCGGCGACGGTGCTGGCGCTGGTGTTGCTCTGAGCAATATCCAGAAACGCTCCGGCACGTTCCAGCAGGGCTTCGGCGGCATGCAGACGTACGCTCAAATGGCCGAAGCTTTTGAGGGTCAGCGGGTCTTCGCTGGCGATATCCGTAGTGGCATCAATCCAGGGCCGGGTTTTGCTGCGCACAAAATGCAGGGCGTCTTCAAAGGCGGCGCGGGCGATACCGGTATCGATGGCCGCGTGAAGGATCTGCGCCAGCGGACCAACCGGGGTCGGACGCTCGAAGGCGCTTTGAAACGGGATCACGTCTTGTGCTGCGACCAGTACGTTGTCGAAAACCACCGAACCGCTGCCCGTAGTACGCTGGCCAAAACCGCTCCAGTCGTCGATCACGCTTAGGCCATCGCTGTCGCGGCGCACGAATGCAAGATGCTGGATGCCGTTATCGTCCACAACCGAGGTAGGTATCCGCTGTGCATACAGTGCGCCAGTGGCGTAGAACTTGCGCCCGGTGATGCGGTAGCCGTGTTCGGCCTGGGCCAGATGGGTGGTGCGATCGTGTGCACTCTTGGTGCCGATTTCAGCCAGGGCATTGCCGAAGCGCTCTCCGGCCAGCACCTCGGCATAGAGCCGCTGCTTTTGCTCGTGTGTGCCATTGACCCGTAAAACTTCGAGTGCATAAAAGTGGTTTTGCGGGATTTGCCCCAGAGAGGCATCGGCCGCAGCGATCAGCGCGATCACTTGCGCCAGGGTGACGCTGGACACGCCTGCGCCGCCGTAGGCCTTGGGCACGGTGATGCCCCACAGGCCGGTATGGGAAAACAGCTCAAGCTCATCAAACGGCAAGCGCCGCTCGCGGTCACGCAGGGCACTGTCGCGTTTGAAAAACGCCGCCAGTTCACGGGCTACGCTCAGGGCCTCGGCATCGCTGTGGATAACCGGGACCTGTTTGGATATCAGTGACATGGGTGTCTCCAGGGTCAGATCCAGGAATGCCGGGCAGGCAGGGTGCCGTTGAGGCGATACGCGCCGATGGCGTGGTATTTCCAGCGCACCGGGTCGTGCAGGGTGTGCACCCGGGCGTTGCGCCAGTGGCGGTCGAGGTTGAACTCGGCAAGGCTGGCGCGGCTGCCGGCCAGTTCGAACAATTTTTCGCTGGCCAGCAGCGACAGCTCGGTGCTCAGCACCTTGGCTTCGGCCACCGCAATCGATGCGCGGGCAGCGCCAGGGGCGTCGATCGGTGCCGCGCTGACTTCGTCCAGGACGCGTCCGGCTTTGCGCAACAAGGCTTCGGCTGCGTGCAGTTCAATGTGCAGTTTGCCGATATCGGCAATCACATAAGGATCATCGCTGTTGCGTTCGACCTTGGCGTCGATCCACGGGCGTGAGCGCTCGCGGACAAAACTCAGGGTGTCGGCAATGGCGCCGCGGGCAATGCCCAGGTCAATGGCGGCCTGGATCAATTGCGACACGGCGCCTTGAATGTTCGGAGCATCGTTGAGACGCGAACTGTCGACCACCTGTTCGGCTTCCACCCGCACGTTGTTAAGCAATACGGTGCCGCTGGCGGTGGTGCGCTGACCAAAACCGGACCAGTCATCCACGACGCGCAAGCCTGGTGTACCGCGACGAACGAAGGCCATGACCTGCCTGCCTTCATCGTTGACGGCTTTTACCGCAATCCAGTGGGCGAACAGGGCGCCGGTGGAGTAAAACTTCTGACCGTTAATGGCGAAGTCGTCGCCATCGGCGATGATCCGGGCCTTAATGTCCAAGGTGTTTTTGCTGCCGCGTTCCGGGCCCGCATTGCCGATGCGCCAGCCTTGCAGCACGCTGGAGAACAGTTGTTCTTTTTGCGCCTGGGTGGCCGTGGCAGCGATCAGGCTGAGAATGCCAACCTGATTTTGCGGGATTTGCCCCAGCGCCGGATCGGCAGCCGAGATGATCGCGAACACTTCAGCCAGGGTCACAAATGACACCTGGGGGCCGCCAAATTCGCGGGCAATGGAAATACTGCCCAGGCCGCTGCGGGTGAAGGCTTCTATGAGCGACCACGGCAGCTTGCGTTGCTGGTCGCGTTTGCCCGCGTGTTCGCGTGCACTGGCTGCCAGTGTGTGTGCGGCTTCAAGGGCTTCGTTGTCGGTGCGCAGAACCTGCGCTGCCAGCAACAGAGGCGCGACATCCTGGTCGCTTTGCAGGTGTGCATTGGCCAAGCTGGACATTAGTTGCGCTCCTTGGCTGCACTCAATGCCCTGGCGTTATGCACAAGGGTGATTGTATTACGGACCATACCTACCTCACGTTTCATGGGAGCGCCGCTCGTGCGGCGCGGATAAAAGCTGAGAGTCCGGTGGTCCGGTTCATATACCCTAATCGAGTATAAAAATTTTAAGAACTAACTTTTAGGAATATGGATAGACGATTCCCTGGCTCCCTGCTCCTGGTTACGCCAGTTGGAACGGGGCTCTGCGGCGTGCAGTACCTCCCTCGGGGCAGGGTTGAGATAGAGCTTGGGAGCACCTACCTTGAGCACTCGCGCCGGTGCCCAGCGCGAATTGTTGCCCACGCGGTCGATCACGCAGTAGGTGACTTCCAGCTTGGCGTCTTCGCCAGCCTCCTGGATGATGTGGGGGGGCACGAACACGCTGACGGGTTTGTCGATATCCACTTTGCGCAGTTTGGGCAAATCCAGGCGTACATCCCCCCAGAGCAGGGTGATGGCGTCATTGTTGGCCATGTTGCGATAGGGTTCGATACTCACCGGGACACCGCGTTTCATCTGGCTTGGGTTAACCCCGTAGCGCTGGATGGGCTGCGGAATTACAAGCGGGGCCAGGCCCTGGTTTTCGTCGCCAATGGCTTCGCCGCCAGGGCAGTCAAGTTTGACCAATATTTTAAGTTGCGCAGAAAGAACCGGGCTGCTGCCGATATGCATCACCCGGTAGTAAAGGCGCGCCGTACCATTTTGAATAAAACTCTCTGGCACTCTTAACATGACAGGCTGGCCAATACCGGCTTTGAAAATCTGCCGCGAGGCGACATAGCAACCATCCCAGAACAACTCGACAAGGTCACCTTCTTCCATGTTCTTGTAAGGGTTTATTGTAATAAGCAAGTGCTCGGCCGCGCGCGCGCACACAGTATGCCTTGCGGGGTTTGAAAGTACGGGCGGAGGGAGTTTGTTGAAACATGAGGTAAAGGGCATATTTAAAGATTCCTTTCCAGTATGTAAGGGAACGGTACACGTCTGCGCAGACCGGCCCTCGCTTTCAGCACCGAGTACTGGCCGCACATGGTTAACGCGATAAATATTTGCTTTTTGACAAGTGGCTGGGCTCGATTATTTTTATTAGATAAGAGTCTGTGGGTATGAGTGTCAAGGGCGAACAGAAGTAATATAAATGTCTCTGAATTATTCAGAATGTTCCTACTGAAAGAGTACTTTAAAGTTGCATGACAAGTAGTTCTGGCGATGAGCGATGAGTCATCAGTCTAAGTTTACAGGCTGTTTAATGGTCCTCTCTCACCAGGCCTTTGCACACGCCCAATCACTCGGGACCTCAGCCAGCATGATTTTTTTGCGTTTTTGCCATTTATTTCACACTCCGTCTGCATAATCGCCATGCACGAGGCAGCTGGTTAGCCCGCTTTGTGATATTTAGATCTGGCCCAACATTTCGGAAGCCCACTCAAATGGCAACAAACCCACAGTTGATACCGCCTGTTCCCCGGTCCTCACGTTTCAGCATGCGCTGGTATTCCTGGGTATTACTGGTGGGGGTATTGGTCTACGGGCTCGCGTGGATCATGCATTGGGATGACCGCGGTGCGTTGTGGGTACTGGAGCGGTTTGAGAGCCCGTCCGAGCAGAACGAAAGCATATGGCTACCTGACTACAGGGCGGTGATTGATGCCAAGGTGTTGCCAGGAATGGAAAAGGACGAGGCATCGGACCTGGCCTATAACCCGCTGACCAAAACACTGTTCTCGGTGATGGGTAAAAACCCTTTTCTCGTGGAACTGACTCTGGATGGCGACGTACTGCGCAAAATCCCGCTGGTGGGCTGGAGCAACCCGGAGGGCCTGACAGTCATGGAGAACGGCCTGCTGGCCATTGTCGATGAGCGTGAGCATATGCTGAGCATCATCAACATCGACGCGGACACCAAGTCCCTGAATATTGCCGACTTCCCCAAGTACGACCTTGGGCCTTCGAAAAACCAGAACAAGGCCTTCGAAGCCATTGCCTGGGACCCTCGCCGCCAACAACTGCTGCTGGGTGAAGAGCGTCCGCCGCAGTTGTTTGTATGGAAGAGCGACGGTAGCCAGGTGCTAACCGGCAGCAAGCAGAAAGTGCCAAGCGATGAGCTGGATCTACGCAACCTGTCGGCCCTGAGCATCGATCCGCGTACAGGCCATACACTCGTTCTGTCGGCCGATTCGCACATGCTGCTGGAGCTCGATGAGCTGGGTGAGCAGGTCAGCTTCATCACCTTGCTCGGAGGCTTCAATGGCCTGAAGAACACCATTCCCCGGGCCGAAGGTGTCGCGATTGATGAACACGGCACGCTGTATATGGTGAGCGAACCGAACCTGTTTTATCGCTTCGAGAAGGTGGCCAAATAAATCCCGTGCCCGCGCAAGACATGTTGCCCGTTGAGGTTTAAGGTTCAATTCAGACAGCCGTGGTATTTCATTGGCCTGATCTGTTTAGAGTTCGCCCCATGCGCCGTGTCAACCGCACTACCGTTTTTACTCTCTGTATAACGCTGGTGGCCTTGCTGGCCGCCGGCTTTGCCGCGCAACATTTTCGCCTGTTTGAACGGACCTGGTTCCAGATCAGCCAGATGTGGCACCCCGCCAATCCTGATGCAATCAACCTGGGAGACTACCGCGCCGTAATGCAGGGCAAGGTCATCGAAGGGCTTGAGGATGATGTCTCGGCACTGACCTTCGATCCATTGCGTAAGAGCCTGTTTACCGTGACCAACAAGAAAGCCGAGCTGATCGAGCTGTCCCTTGATGGCCGGGTCTTGCGCCGCATTGCACTGGTCGGGTTCGGCGATGCCGAGGCAGTCGAATTTATTGGCGAGAATACCTACGTCATTACCGATGAACGTCAACAGCGCCTGATCAAGGTCAAGGTCGATGACAACACCCGGGTTCTGGATGCCCGGGATGCCGAGCAATTGACGCTGGGGATCAATCAGTCGGGCAACAAGGGCTTTGAAGGTTTGGCCTATGACTCGGTGGGCAAGCGCCTGTTTGTAGCCAAGGAGCGCGACCCCATGCTGATTTATGAAGTGCGCGGCTTCCCTCAAGCCAACCCCCAGCAACCTTATGCCACCCATGTTGTGAGCAATCCGCGACGGGATGCACGGTTGTTTGTAAGGGACTTGTCGAGCTTGCAGTTTGACGAACGCACCGGGCATTTGCTGGCACTGTCAGATGAGTCGAAATTGCTGCTTGAACTGGGTCTGGACGGCCAACCGATCAGCACACTGTCGCTGAAGAAGGGCAAGCACGGTCTGACCCGCTCAGTGCCACAGGCAGAAGGCGTCGCGATGGACGATGAAGGGACTGTCTATGTGGTGAGCGAGCCGAATCTGTTTTACGTGTTCAAGAAACCGGCTTTGTAGATGAGAAATGGCCGATCATCTGTCTCTTATACACATCT
>NZ_JASJWL010000069.1:0-25027 GCF_035019225.1 Pseudomonas sp. CCC4.1
AGATGTGTATAAGAGACAGTTCTTTACCAAGACTGGCTACGGCACGCTGGTAGCTGAAGGCAAGGAAACCCGGGAGCGTTCACTGCGCGCCGATGTAGCCCTGGTCAAGGCCTGGAAGGCCGATACCTCTGGCAACCTGCTATTCAATAAAACGGCACGCAACTTCAACCCTTTGGCGGCCATGGCGGCCAAGGTGTGTGTGGTGGAAGTGGAAGAGATTGTCGAGGTTGGCGAGATCGAGCCCGATCAGGTGCATTTGCCCGGGATTTACGTACAACGGCTGGTGCTCAACGCTGCGCCGGAAAAACGTATTGAACATCGCACTGTGCGGAGCGCCTGACCATGGCCTGGACTCGTGAAGAAATGGCGCATCGTGCCGCCCAAGAACTGCAGGACGGTTTCTACGTCAACCTGGGTATCGGTTTGCCCACCCTGGTGGCGAACTACATTCCTGAAGGTATGGATGTGTGGTTGCAAAGCGAAAATGGCCTGCTGGGCATTGGTCCGTTTCCGACTGACGATGAGGTCGATGCCGACCTGATCAACGCCGGCAAGCAAACCATCACGACTTTGCCGGGGAGCAGCTTCTTCAACAGTGCCGATTCGTTCGCGATGATTCGTGGCGGTCATATCAACTTGTCGATTCTGGGGGCGATGCAGGTGTCCGAGAAGGGCGACCTGGCCAACTGGATGATCCCCGGCAAGATGGTCAAGGGCATGGGCGGGGCGATGGATCTGGTAGCCGGGGTCAAGCGCGTTGTCGTGCTGATGGAGCACACGGCCAAGGGCGGCACCCATAAACTGCTTAAACAGTGTGATCTGCCGCTGACGGGCGTGGCCGTGGTCGACCGGATTATCACCGACCTGGCCGTGCTGGATGTGACCGGGCAAGGACTCAAGCTGGTGGAACTGGCGCCGGGAGTCACCCGCGAGCAGCTTCAAGAGGCTACGGGCTGCGCAATCAACGGTTAGGAGCCAAGCCTCTCGTAGCAACTGCCGTAGGAACGAGGCTGCTGCTACGCAGACGGCTGCCTTCTAGTTTTAAAGTGTTTTCGCCGGGTCAAATACGCAAAAAGCCCCAAAAGGGGCTTTTTGCTTAAACGTGAATCAGCGTTCCAGGTCGACGATCTTGCCTGGTTTGCCATCCCACTCGGCCGCGTCCGGCAGAGGGTCTTTGCGTTCAGTGATATTTGGCCAGATTTCAGCCAGCTCGACGTTCAACTGAATGAAATTCTCCATGCCGGCAGGCACTTCATCTTCAGAGAAGATCGCCTGTGCAGGGCATTCAGGCTCACAAAGCGCGCAGTCAATGCACTCATCCGGGTGAATCACCAGGAAGTTCGGGCCTTCGTAAAAGCAGTCCACCGGACAGACTTCTACGCAGTCGGTGTACTTGCACTTGATGCAGTTGTCGGTGACGACGAAGGTCATTTCTAATTCTCTCCTCAGGCGGCGGCAGCGAAGCCCTTCCAGAACGGGTTCGCCGGGTTCGGGAGTGATATCTAAAGACCAGGCTAAAAGGTCAGTAGCATCCCGAACCGCGCGCGATTCTAGCAGCTTTTAAAGGCGTGTCTTTAATGTGTAGAGCAAATCGAGCGCTTTACGTGGCGTCATGTTGTCCAGATCGGCCCTGGAAAGGTCATCCAGCACCGGGTGCGGCAGGCTGGCAAACAGGTCGCTTTGTTGTGGCGCAGGCTTTTTGCCAGGCTTCGCAAGTGGTACTTCATGGGGCAGGCTGGTGGTCTCCAGGCGGCTCAAATGCTCGCGGGCACGGCTGATGACTTCACTCGGTACCCCCGCCAGTTGCGCCACGGCCAGGCCATAACTCTGGCTGGCCGGGCCCGGCAGAACATGGTGCAGGAACACGATACGTTCATTGTGCTCGGTTGCGCTCAAATGCACGTTGGCGACCAGCGGTTCACTTTCGGGCAGTACCGTCAGTTCGAAGTAGTGCGTGGCAAACAAGGTGTAGGCGCGCAACTGGGCCAGACGTTCTGCTGCAGCCCAGGCCAGGGACAGGCCGTCAAAGGTACTGGTGCCACGACCCACTTCGTCCATCAGCACCAGGCTGCGTTCGGTGGCGTTGTGCAAAATATTGGCGGTTTCGCTCATCTCGACCATAAAGGTCGAACGGCCACCTGCCAGGTCATCACTGGAACCGATCCGGGTAAAAATCCGGTCAACCAGCGACAGCTCGCAACTGGCTGCTGGCACAAAACTGCCGATATGGGCCAGCAATACGATCAATGCAGTCTGGCGCATATAAGTCGATTTACCGCCCATGTTAGGACCGGTAATCACCAGCATGCGGGTGTTGTCATCCAGCCCCAGGTCGTTGGCCACAAACGGCGTAGTCAGCACTTGCTCGACCACCGGGTGGCGACCCTGGCTGATGCGCATGCACGGCTCTTCAACAAAGCGCGGGCAGTTCAGGTCCAGGTTCAGCGCACGCTCGGCCAGGTTGCTCAGCACATCCAGCTCGGCCAGGGCGGCGGCGGTGTCCTGCAGCGGTGCGAGGTGGCCGATCATCTCTTCGAGCAATGCCTCATAGAGCATTTTCTCACGAGCCAGGGCACGGCTCTTGGCCGACAGGGCCTTGTCTTCGAAGGCTTTCAGCTCAGGGGTGATAAAGCGTTCGGCGCCTTTGAGCGTCTGGCGGCGGATGTAATCGGCCGGAGCCTGTTCGGCCTGTTTGCTTGGCAGCTCGATAAAGTAGCCGTGGACCCGGTTGTAACCGACCTTGAGATTGGACAGGCCGGTGCGGGCTTTTTCCCGGGCTTCCAGGTCAATCAGGAACTGGCCGGCGTTTTCGCTCAGTGCCTGCAACTCGTCCAGCTCGGCGTCATAGCCGGTTTTAAGCACGCCGCCATCGCGGATCACCGCGGGTGGGTTGTCATTGATGGCTTTTTCCAGCAGTGCGCCCAGTTCGGGGTAGGTGCTGGTGATCGTGGCCAGTTGCTGCAAGTGCGGCGCTTCGAGGCCAAGCATGGCGTCTTGCAGTTCCGGCAGCGCGTTCAAGGCATCACGCAGGCGGGCCAGGTCGCGGGGGCGCGCGTTGCGCAGGCCGATACGGGCCAGGATCCGCTCCAGGTCACCGATTTCCTTGAGCTGTGGCTGCAGCTTTTCAAAGCGATAGCCATCGAGCAGGCAGGTAATTGAAGACTGGCGCGCCAGCAGCACGCTCAAATCGCGCAACGGACGGTTCAACCAGCGGGTCAGCAAGCGGCTGCCCATCGAGGTCTGGCAACGGTCGACCACCGATTGCAGGGTATTGTCTCGACCACCGGCCAGGTTGGTGTCCAGCTCCAGGTTGCGGCGGCTGGCGCCGTCGAGCACCACGGTGTCGTCCAGGCGCTCATGGCGCAGGCTGCGCAAGTGGGGCAGGGCCGTGCGCTGGGTTTCCTTGGCATAGCTGAGCAGGCAGCCTGCAGCGCCGATGGCCAGGGTCAGGTTTTCGCAGCCAAAGCCTTTTAGATCCTGGGTTGAGAACTGCTGGCACAGGCTTTTCAGGGCCGAGTCACGCTCAAAGTCCCACGGCGCACGGCGACGAACGCCACGACGTTTTTCCGCTGGCAGGCCTTGTGGCCAGTCATCCGGGATCATCAGCTCAACCGGGTTGATGCGCTCAAGCTCTGCCAGCAGGTTTTCCCAGCCCTTGATCTCCAGCACCGAGAAGTTGCCACTGGTGATATCCAGCACGGCGAGGCCAAACAGACGCTCATCGCCCAGCACCGCGGCAATCAGGTTGTCGCGGCGCTCATCCATCAGCGCCTCGTCACTGACGGTGCCCGGGGTGATGATGCGTACGACCTGACGCTCAACCGGGCCTTTGCTGGTGGCCGGGTCGCCGACCTGCTCGCAGATCACTACCGACTCCCCCAGCTTGACCAGCTTGGCCAGGTAACCTTCGGCCGCATGGTAAGGGATCCCGCACATCGGAATCGCCTGCCCGGCAGACTGGCCACGTGCCGTGAGGGTGATGTCCAGCAGTTTGGCGGCTTTCTTCGCGTCTTCGTAGAAGATTTCGTAGAAATCGCCCATGCGATAAAACATCAGCTGGTCAGGGTGCTGGTTCTTCAGGCGCCAGTACTGCTGCATCATCGGTGTATGGCTGGACAGGTCGGAAGTATTTTTACTCATCAGGACTTAGGCGGATTCGTTCAGAAGTGGGGGAAAGGCAGGCCGTGGCCTGAGGTTTTCGCAATGGGCGCAAGGTTAACATGTCAGCCCCTTGCATCTACAGGTGCGCACCGGGCGCGCTGACTGGCTGCTATAAATAGAAGAAATAGCATTTGCCATCAATAAACACGGCCAGCACTATTGCCGCCATGTCAAAACGAACTGTTTCAACCGTCCTTAAAGAGCTGCTGGCCCGGCACGGTATCAGCGCGATGGCGCTTCACCGCAGTACGGGAGTACCGCAACCTACGTTGTCGCGAATATTGAGCGGCAAAATTGCCGATCCTTCCGACAGGCATATCTCCAAAATCGCCGAGTATTTCCACATCAGCACCGATCGCTTGCGCGGCCGGGAGGATGTGCGGGTGCCTGAAATCGAGCTACGTCACCCAGAGTTGCGTGATATTTGCCTGTGGGATGACGACACCCCGGTGGCGGACGATGAAGTGTCCATTCCATTTTTGCGTCAGGTTGAACTGGCCGCCGGCTCAGGGCGCTTTGCCATTGAGGAGAGCGAACGCGCCAGGTTGCGTTTCGGCAAGCGCAGCCTGCGCCATAACGGCGTGGAGTTCGATCAGGCCAAGTGCGTGACCGTACGCGGCGACAGCATGCTGCCAGTCCTGCGCGATGGCGCAACGGTGGGAGTCAATGCGGGCAAACGTACCCTTGACGAAGTGGTTGATGGCGACCTGTATGCGGTCAATCACAATGGCCAGTTGCGGGTGAAACAGGTGTATCGCCTGGCGGGCGGTATTCGTTTGCGCAGTTTCAATCGCGACGAGTTCCCGGATGAGGACTACGCCTACAACGATCTCGAGGATGAACAACTGGTCATTCTTGGTCATGTGTTCTGGTGGGGCATGTACGCCCGCTAACCATAAGTCTTGGAACACCCTGTGGGAGCGAGCCTGCTCGCGAATCAGCTTTCGCGAGCAGTATTTTCACCCAACCAACAGACAATTCTCACCGTATTTGCAGGTCTTGGCCGACTTGTTGAAATTGTCCGAATAAATATATGCACTGGTGCATTGACTGTATATCCATACATGCATAGTCTTTATTCCATTGCGGCCAACGATGGATCTCAGGCAGGGGTATGACGTTTCAGCCAGACCGGAAATTGGCGCTTATCAATAAGGACACAGGAGTGATCACATGATGAATGAACCGCAAGTCTTACTGGAAATGCCGGTTTTACTGGTCATCCTCCTTGCCTTGGTAGGCGGCGTTTTTGGCGAGATGTGGCGGGCAGACAAGGACGGCACCAGCGGATGGCCACTGATGCGGCGCCTGGCGTTGCGTTCGGGCGCGTGCGTGGTGTGCGGTGTCTCGACCTTTATGCTGCTGTACTCGGCCGGGATGTCGATTCTGGCCGCAGGGGCCCTGGGTTGCCTGACCGCACTGGCCGGTGCAGATGCGGCAATCAGCCTGTACCAGCGCTGGGCCGCGAAGCGGCTCGGGGTAGACGCTGCGCCCGGTGACTCGCGGATCGAGCCGTAACAGGCGCTTTTTGGTGTAGGTTATGGCGCAGACCCGCCATCAGGAGAGGACAGTGGATCAAATATCTCAACTTGCATCTGAACTCGGGCTGCTGTTAAAGGCTCTCAATGCCCAGGTGACAACCGCCGAGTCCTGCACCGGTGGCGGCATTGCCGAGGCCATCACCCGTATTGCCGGCAGCTCCGCGTGGTTTGAGGCAGGGTTTGTGACCTACTCCAACCAGCAAAAGACCCGGCAACTGGAGGTTCCCGAGCCTTTATTCACCCGGGTGGGGGCGGTCAGCCGCGAGGTGGTCGAGGCGATGGTGCAGGGTGCGCAGGCCCAAAGCGGGGCGCGATTTGCCGTGGCGGTCAGTGGTGTGGCCGGGCCGGGGGGCGGTTCGCCCGAGAAGCCGGTCGGCACCGTGTGGCTGGCGTGGGGCGCCGGCGACGAGGTATCCAGCGAGCGCAGGCACTTTGCAGGCAACCGCGATGAGGTGCGCCGGCAAACCGTGATTGCCGCTCTGGAAGGTTTAATACGCCGAACGGTACGAGAAATAAAAAATCAGGGGTAGGCGATCCTCTAACCCTGTGGAATAATACTGGCTACTTATACAGTTATCGGCCGTCGGGCCTTATTGATTACGAGAGGACTTTAATGGACGACAACAAGAAGAAAGCCTTGGCTGCGGCCCTGGGTCAGATCGAACGTCAATTCGGCAAGGGTGCCGTGATGCTGATGGGCGACCAGGAGCGTCAGGCAGTCCCGGCGATCTCCACCGGCTCGCTGGGTCTGGACATCGCACTGGGCATTGGCGGTCTGCCAAAAGGCCGTATTGTTGAAATCTACGGCCCTGAGTCGTCGGGTAAAACCACACTGACCCTGTCCGTGATTGCCCAGGCGCAAAAGGCCGGTGCTACCTGCGCCTTCGTCGATGCCGAGCACGCCCTTGATCCTGAGTACGCTGCCAAACTGGGCGTAAACGTTGATGACCTGCTGGTTTCACAGCCTGACACCGGCGAACAGGCACTGGAAATCACCGATATGCTGGTGCGTTCCAATGCGGTTGACGTGATCATCATCGACTCCGTTGCTGCACTGACGCCAAAAGCTGAAATCGAAGGCGACATGGGCGATACCCACGTTGGCCTGCAAGCCCGTCTGATGTCGCAAGCGCTGCGTAAAATCACCGGTAACATCAAGAACGCCAACTGCCTGGTTATCTTCATTAACCAGATCCGCATGAAAATCGGCGTGATGTTCGGCAGCCCTGAAACCACCACCGGTGGTAACGCACTGAAGTTCTACGCTTCGGTACGTCTGGATATCCGCCGCACCGGCGCCGTAAAAGAAGGCGATGTGGTGGTGGGTAGCGAAACCCGCGTGAAAGTGGTCAAGAACAAGGTGGCACCACCGTTCCGTCAGGCTGAATTCCAGATCCTGTACGGCAAGGGTATCTACCTGAACGGTGAAATGATTGATCTGGGCGTACTGCATGGCTTTGTTGAAAAAGCTGGCGCCTGGTACAGCTACAACGGCAGCAAAATCGGTCAGGGCAAGGCCAACTCCGCCAAGTTCCTGGACGATAACCCGGACATCAAGGATGCGCTGGAGAAGCAGCTGCGTGAGAAGTTGCTCGGGCCAAAAACCGATGCCGAACTGGCAGAACTGAAAGTCATGCCAAAAATGAGCAAGGCTGCCAAAGAAGCTGCAGCGCTGGCTGAAGCCGAAGAAATGGAAAACGCCACCGACGGCGATAACTGATCACTGCCATGATTGCCGTCCTGGATACCCCCGTCGCGGTGCGACGGACTGCAATGGATCTGCTCGCGCGACGCGAGCACGGTCGAGTCGAGCTGACGCGCAAGTTGCGTCAGCGCGGCGCTTGCCCCGACATGATCGACGCTGCCCTTGACCGTTTGACGGAAGAGGGGCTGTTGTCCGAGTCTCGTTACCTTGAAAGCTATATCAACTACCGTGCCGGTTCCGGTTATGGCCCTTTGCGAATTCGTGAAGAGCTTGGCCAGCGTGGGCTGGTGCGTGGAGATATAGAGGAGGCGTTGCGAGAATGCGGTTTCGACTGGCAAGAGCGACTGGAAGAGACCTGGCGCCGCAAGTTTTCCGGTCAGTTGCCCGCTGATGCAAAAGAGCGTGCCCGCCAGGGGCGCTTTTTGAGTTACCGCGGTTACCCGCTTGAAATGATCGGCCGCCTGTTAAGCGGCCGAGAGTTTGATGACTGAAGCTGTTGGCGCTCGTACCCTTTAAGGTTCGGATTCAGTGGGCGCCACAAAACCTGTGGGAGCAGGCTTGCCTGCGAAGGCAGCAATGCGGTTTGCCTGCCAGATCGTGCCGCCTGCATCGCGAGCAAGCCCGCTCCCACAGTACCAGCCCACTTACCAATTCCGGCTTAATCAGCCAGCGACTCGTGCATCTGCGCCGTAGGCGCATTATCAGTTGCAGCCCAGTTTTGCGGCAGGTTGATAAAGTCGACCAGTTCGCGCAGCCGTCCCTGATTGCGCCCGCTAAACGCAAAGCCCAGGCAGGTCAGGTGGTTGAGTTTTGGGTCGTCATGTTCAAAGTGGCAGTATTGCTCTTGATGGAAGCCGTCACTCAGGCAGATATCGGCAAACGCCTGCTGTATCTCCTTGAGTGCCTGCACACTGACCGGCCGCTTCATGCGGATCACAAAAGTTTTGTTCAACCAGCGGCTTGAATGGAAGTTGCTGTAGAACTGGTTGATTTCAGCAAGGGCCTCTTCGGCGCTATGCACCAGGCGCATCAACTTCAAATCGTTGGGCAGGATGTACTGGTTGGCTTCCAGCTGGTTGTGAATAAAGTCCAGCGCCCCCTGCCAGAACTTGCCCCCCGGCACATCCAGTAAAACTACCGGCACCAACGGGGTTTTGCCCGTTTGCATCAGGGTGACTACTTCCAGCACTTCATCCAGCGTGCCAAAACCGCCCGGGCACATCACCAGAGCATCTGCTTCCTTGGTGAAAAACAGTTTGCGGGTAAAGAAAAAGTGAAACGCCAGAACATTGGGCGTGCCATTGATGGTGGGGTTGGCCCGTTGCTCGAACGGCAGGGTGATATTGAACCCCAAACTGTGGGCCAGGCCTGCACCTTCATGGGCGGCAGCCATGATGCCAGCGCCGCCGCCGGTAATGACCATCATGTCGGACTTGGCCAGCACGCTGCCCATTTCCCGTGCCAGGGCATAGAGCGGGTGTTCTACCGGGGTTCTGGCCGAGCCGAAGACCGTGACTTTGCGGCGGCCCTTGAACTGCTCCAGGGTGCGAAAGGTTTTTTCCAGTTCGCGAATGGCTTGCAGGGTGATCTTGGCATTCCAGCGATCAAGGTCGTCATGGGCCATGCGCAATACGGTCAGCAGCATCTCGCGGTAAAGCGCCCGGTTAGGGCTGTCGGGTGCAACCCGCTGCAGTTGCTCGTCCACTTCTTGTGCAAGCTCAAGACCCTGCTCCTGGAAAAACAGCGTCAGGGAGTCATTGGATTGATCAGGCATGTATTTCTCCTTCTACGCAACATCCTTGAAAACGCCGCAACCTGAGCAGGCGCTGAGACACTGAGTGTCACAATGATGCTTCGATGATGGTCCTGAGATGTCTTGACTGGCAATAGCTAATTGCCTGACATACATGAAGTTTAGCGGAAGGAGGCAGGGCTGCAGAGCGGGGTCATACGCCGCACGGGGTACGGCGTGGCGGGGGATTTACTTTTTGCGCTGACAGTTTTCAGCGCGGAAATCCTGGATCAGGACCGGGCTGTTGGTTTTGTACTCCCTGAAGCTGTAGCGCAGCGTGGCGCCTTGAGCCATCAGGGTACGGAAACCTGCATTGCTGCACACGCTGCGACCCAGTTGCGGCACGGTCTCTTCTGGGTTGGAGCGCATCTGGGCGGCCAGTGTCGGGCTGGCTTCCAGGTTGTTGATCAGCACAGTGCCGTCTACCGTAAAGCCTTTATCCAGCAGGTCTGCATTGATTGCTCGCGGTTTGCCTTCATTACTTTTCTCTGCAACCTTGAGCAAGGTTTTGTTCAGCTCAAAATCCTTGAGAGAGGCTGCGTGTGCGGCCAGAGGCAGTGCAAGCATTAGAGCGACGGTCGGAATGATATGGCGCAGCATGAATCTCTCCTGATTTCAGTGACGCAGACTTGGACAGGCCATATATCTGTGCGTTCAGTGGCGCGGGAGTATAGGTCAGCATGGCCATGCAGGAAATGCCAAAGGTCATGGAATCGCGCCTCTGGTAAACTTGGCTCCTTTCTATTGTGAATCCGTTTATGCGCCAATTCTGGCGAATGGACGCTTGGCGCCTTTAAAGTAAAAATCATGACCCTGACGACCTTTTCCCCGAATGCTGTAGCCCGTTTACGAGACGAGCGTGAAGAGGAGAGCACCAAGCCCTACCTGGCCCGCGGCTCGCGGGCTCCGCGTTGCCATACCTGCCGTGTGATCGAAAGCCACTGCCTGTGCAGCTGGCGACCCCGGGTCGAGACACGTTCGGGGGTGTGTCTGGTCATGACTAAAAAGGAAGTGTTCAAGCCCAGCAATACCGGCTGGTTGATCGCAGATGTGGTCAAAGATAATTTTGCCTTTATCTGGTCACGCACCGAAACCGACGAAGCCTTGCTGGCGTTGCTGGCCGATCCACAATGGCAGCCGTATCTGGTGTTTCCCGGCGAGTACGTCGCGCCTGAGCGGGTAACGCACACGGTGGATCTGGGCAGCAGCAAGCGCCCGTTGTTTATTCTGCTGGATGCCACCTGGACCGAAGCACGCAAGATTTTCCGCAAAAGCCCGTACTTCGACACCTTGCCGATTTTGAGCCTGCTGCCTGAGCGGCTTTCGCGTTACCGCTTGCGCCGCTCTACCCGCAGCGAGCATCTGTGCACCGCGGAAGTTGCCAGCCTGTGTCTTGAACTTGCCGGTGACTCCCAGGCCTCAAGTGCGCTGGATGCCTACTTCGATGTCTTCAGTCAGCATTATCTGGATGCCAAGAACCAGTTGCCGATCAATGAGTCCAGCGCAGCGCACCAGGAACTGGGCGTTTTTGTAAAAGACCTTCCCCAGAATCGGGCTCAATAGACTAAAGAAGTAGCGCTACAATTTTCCAACAGATGTAAGCGCGCAGCATGGCGGGTTTTTCGATGATGGCGCTCTAAGGGGTTCTACGTGGACCCGGGTGTCAGGTTTTCAGCTTGACCACCCTTGTTTCGCTGGGCATGCTTGGCGCCGATTCGGCTATCGCAGCTGTCAAAACACTTATATTTGCCGACGTTTCGCGTAAATCGCGCCCTTTGACGCACAGTCTTTGAGCTTTTGCTCGAGTTGCCTTAGCGAGTGCTGGAATTGATCAGTGCTCGCCTGAAAAACGGGATCATTTAAACAATGGCCACATACGAAATCCTGATTGCCGACGACCATCCACTGTTTCGCAGTGCCCTGCACCAGGCCGTGAGCCTGGGTCTGGGCTCTGATGTTCGCCTGGTAGAGGTCGCCAGTATTGCCGAGCTTGAAGCACAGCTGGCGGTAAAGGCAGATTGGGATCTGGTACTGCTCGATTTGAACATGCCGGGTGCTTACGGTTTCTCCGGCCTGGTGTTGTTACGTGGCCAATACCCGCAAATTCCGGTGGTGATGGTGTCGGCCCAGGAAGAAGCCTCGATCATGGTGCGTTCCCGCGAGTTCGGAGCCAGCGGATTTATTCCGAAATCCAGTTCGCTGGAAGACATCCAGAAGGCCGTACGTGCCGTACTGGATGGTGATGTGTCATGGCCGCCCCAGGCGTTTGAGGATGTTCAGGTCTCGGCCGAGGCCAAAGCGGCCAGCGAAGGGCTGGCCAGCCTGACGCCCCAGCAGTTCCGCGTGCTGACCATGGTCTGCGAAGGTTTGCTGAACAAGCAGATCGCTTATGAGCTAAGCGTTTCCGAGGCAACCATCAAGGCCCATGTTACGGCGATTTTCCGCAAGCTGGGGGTTCGCACTCGCACCCAGGCCGCGCTACTCTTGCAGCAACTTGAATCAATTTCGAGTCATTAATCTGCGAATCTTCACGCTTTTTTGACGAAGCGTGAACTAGCGTTCCCCTCTCATTTTTTGTGCAGTTGCCTATCTATGTCGCCTTTCAAGGGTAAAACCGGTTTTAAACGGATTTTGAATGCTGGCGGTTACTCGCTGGACGGTTTGCGCGCAGCCTTTACGGGCGAGGCGGCTTTTCGGCAGTTGGTGCTGCTCAACGTGATCCTGATCCCGCTGAGCTTCTTGCTAAATGTGAGCCGCGTAGAGCGCGCATTGCTGATCGCTGTGTGCCTGCTGGCATTGATTGTCGAGTTGTTGAACTCGGCCATTGAAGCGGTGGTTGACCGAATCTCCCTCGACCTGCACCCCTTGTCGAAAAACGCCAAGGACATGGGCAGCGCTGCCCAGTTTGTGGTGCTGACCATGATTGCCGTGGTGTGGGCAGTGATCCTGCTTTAAGCAATGGTTGGCAATACGATCTCGTCGCTGCGCTGAACCCCGGCGGTGAAGGCGCGGCACAGCTCCAGAAATTCGCGCATGGCGGATGTCTGATACTTCTTTTTGTGCCAGATAAAGAAGAACTGCCGGGCCAGATCCAGTTCAGGCGTTTCCACTGCCACCAGGCTGCCGCGCCTGAAAGCGTCACGCAACGCCAGGCGTGAGATGCAGCCAATGCCCAGCCCCGACTCAACGGCGCGCTTGATCGCTTCGGTGTGTTCCAGTTCCAGGCGAATATTGAGCGACGTTTGATGATGGCGCATGGCCTGGTCGAACGTCAGGCGAGTTCCCGAGCCTTGTTCGCGCAAAATCCAGGCTTCACGGGTCAGCTCGTCAAGTGTGGCGCGACCACGAGCCGCCAGTGGATGCTGCGGGGCGCAAAACACCACCAGTTCATCCTCGACCCAGCTCTGCACTTCAATATCCGGGTGGGCGCAATCGCCTTCGATCAGACCCAGATCAATTTCGTAGTGGGCGACTTGTTGCACGATATGAGCCGTGTTCTGAACCACCAGCTTGACCTGACTTTCCGGGTGCGCCTGCATAAAGCTGCCGATCAGCAGGGTGGCCAGGTAGTTGCCGATGGTCAGTGTCGCGCCGACGGTCAATGAGCCAAAACCGGACTTGCCATTAAGCAGGTCTTCGATCTCCTTGGCCTGATCCAGTAATGCGACAGCCTGTGGCAGCAATTGCCGGCCCAGTGCGTTGAGACTCAAGCGCTTGCCGGCACGATCGAACAGCTGGCAGCTGGTCTGGCGCTCCAGTTCGGTGATCGAGGTACTGGCAGCAGATTGTGAAAGGGCCAACAAGCCGGCAGCGCGAGACACGCTCTCTTGTTGGGCTACGGCGACGAAAACCTGGAGTTGTCTGAGAGTAAATCGCATATCGATATAACCGATAACCCTTATCTTGATAATTCAGTTAACAGATATTGTCGCCGCCATTAGAATGCTGTGCAATCGCGCCCATAGTCAGCGCAGGCGAATTTAGGAGCCCCGTACATGAGCAACATGAACCACGAACGTGTCCTCAGTGTTCATCACTGGAACGACACCCTGTTCAGCTTCAAGTGTACCCGTGACCCGGGCTTGCGCTTCGAGAACGGTCAGTTCGTGATGATCGGCCTGCAACAGCCCAATGGCCGTCCGCTTATGCGTGCCTACTCGATTGCCAGCCCGAACTGGGAAGAGCATCTGGAGTTCTTCAGCATCAAGGTGCCTGATGGCCCGCTGACCTCCCAGTTGCAGCACTTGAAGGAAGGCGACGAGATCATCATCAGCAAAAAACCTACGGGGACGCTGGTGCTGGACGACTTGAAGCCGGGCAAGCATCTGTATCTGCTCAGCACCGGCACCGGTCTGGCGCCCTTTATGAGCGTTATCCAGGATCCGGAAACCTACGAGCGTTTCGAAAAAGTGATCCTGTGCCACGGTGTGCGTTACGTCAATGAAGTCGCTTACCGCGAATTCATTACCGAGCACCTGCCGCAGAACGAATTCTTCGGCGAAGCGCTGCGTGAAAAGCTGATCTACTACCCGACCGTGACCCGCGAGCCATTCGAGAATGAAGGCCGCCTGACCGACCTGATGCGCAGCGGCAAGCTGTTCAGCGATATCGGTCTGCCGCCGATCAACCCGCAGGACGACCGTGCCATGTTGTGCGGCAGCCCGAGCATGCTCGACGAGACCAGCGAAGTGCTTAACAGCTTCGGCCTGAAAGTTTCGCCACGCATGCGTGAGCCGGGTGATTACCTGATCGAGCGTGCTTTCGTCGAGAAGTAACAAACGCAGATCGATACAAATGTGGGAGCGGGCTTGCCCGCGATTGTGGAGTGTCAGCCACCGCATGGGTGACTGACAGGCCGTAATCGCGAGCAAGCCCGCTCCCACATTGCGTTTCAGGTCACGGCTTGGGAATCACCTCAAGCACACGGATCAAACCAGGCTCGGGGTAATGCCAGCGTACATCCAGATCCCAGAACTGCGCGCCGTATTCTCGTTCGGCTGTGGGCGTCTGGTAAGCAGGGCGTGGATCTTGCGCCAGGCATTGCTCGATCAGCTCCACCAGCGGCTCCTGAAGGCGCAGGGCTTCCCTGTGGGCCTGTTGCAGGGCGCTGTCGGCCCATTGCACGGGGATCAATACCGGTGCGGCGCTGGCCATGCCATTGCTGGCATCGCTGATGATATCGGCGTAGGGCACATAGGGTTTGATATCCAGAATCGGCGTGCCGTCGAGCAGGTCGATGCCGGAAATCCACAGGCGATTGGCTTCTACCTTGTCCAGCTTGACCACTGACTGGCCGATACCGTTCGGGCGATGGGTGGCGCGGGTGGCAAACACGCCCATCGACTTGTTGCCGCCCAGGCGTGGCGGGCGCACCTTGAGGCGAGGCTTGTCTTCAAGTGCCTGATGAAACACAAACAGCAACCAGACATGGCTGACCTGCTCCAGGCCCTGCACCGCATCGCCCTGGTCAAAGGGTGCGACCAGTTCCAGCACGCCACGGGCGGCCGGTGCCAGTTGTGGCTGGCGCGGGATGGCGAACTTCTCCTTGAAGCAGGAGCGCACAAAGCCGATGGGGGAGACGGTGTAGGGCATGGGAGATATCGGGCTGGTGGGTCAGAACAGGCTCTTGTGGGAGCGGGCTTGCTCGCGATTCAGACGGCTCGGTCAATCTGAATCACTGCGGTGCTGCTATCGCGAGCAAGCCCGCTCCCACAGGAGGTGTGTTTTCAGTCGCGAACGCGCAGGGTCAGGCCCTTGAGGAAGTTGCGTAGCAACTGGTCGCCACAGGTGCGGTAGTTGGTGTGGCCGAACTTGCGGAACAGGGCGCTCAGCTCGGGCTTGGACACCGGGAAGCCCGCAGCCTTGAGGATGGCGTGCATGTCGTCTTCCTTCAGTTCGAAGGCCACACGCAGTTTTTTCAGAATAATGTTGTTGGTCACCGGCAGCTCGACCGGCATTGGCGCACGGCTTTCGTCCTTGCCGCGCTTGAAGATCACCAGGCCATCCAGGAAGTGCGCCATCACGTCGTCAGGGCAACGTACAAAACCTTCTTCTTCGTCTTTTTTCAGGTAGGTCAGTACATCTTCCTTGGTAACTTCCAGGCCACCAAGCTTGATGATTTCGACAACCTTGTTGTCGCTGATGTCGAGCATGTAGCGCACGCTGCGCAGTACGTCGTTATGAATCATTTGGGTAATCCTGATATTCAGCAGTGAGCACCGCAGGCATTGCTGCGGTGTCGAAATGTTCGGGGTAGGGCTGTAAGTCGTTAGAACTTTTCTTTGGCGCTCATATAGCGCCATTGGCCTACGGGCAATTTGCCCATCGACACGCCGCCGATACGAATCCGGCGCATGGAAATCACGGTCAGGCCTACCGCCTGGCAGAACAGGGCAATCACACCTGGTTGCGGATTTTTCATCGCAAAACGCAGGCGGTTTTCACTCTGCCAGCTGGCCTTGACCGCAGGCAGCTCGCGACCCTTGTAGGTCATGCCGTGGTTGAGACGGTTCAGACCGTGGGGGGCCATTTCGCCAGAGACCTCGACCACGTATTCCTGCTCGATCTTGCTGGCATCGGCCGTCAGCTTGCGCACGATCTTCCAGTCCTGGGTAAACACCAGCAGGCCGCTGGCGTTGGCTTGCAGCTCATTGCCAACGCTCAGGCGCAGGAAGTGGCCCTTGAGCGGGCGCTTGCCGAAGCGGTGTTCTTCGCTCAGGGTGTCCGGGCCGATCAACGCCATGGCGCTGTCGGTATCCAGGCCCGCCGGAGCGTTGAGCAAAATGGTCACAGGCTCGGGCGTGGTGGCCTTGGCTTCAGGGTCCAGCTCGACTTTCTGGTTGTCGACCTTGAACTGTGGCTCGTCGATGACTTCGCCATCTACCGTGACCCAGCCACCTTCAATGAACAGTTCGGCCTCACGGCGGGAGCAGCCGACGAGTTCGATGAGGCGTTTGGAGAGACGTATCGGTTCAGACATGACAGGGGCCGTAAAGGAATTGGGCGGCTATTGTACCCGCCTGGCGCCGGTTAAGCCCGGCAACATTTGCCTTATGCACGTGCTGGGCGTTTATACCGCAGGTGCAGCAGGGGATAGGGCTGGCCCATGCCGTCTTTTTCGCAGCGGCCGATCACCTCAAACCCCTGTTTGAGGTAAAAGCCGATGGCTTGCGAGTTTTGCTCATTGACGTCGAGGCGTTCAGCATTCAGTTCATTGATGGCGAACATTAACAGGCATTTGCCGATGCCTTGCCCCCGGTAATCCGGGTGAACAAACAGCATTTCAACCTTGCCGGCCGCGACTCCGGCAAAGCCGGTAATGCGTTTGCTGACCGGGTCCTTGCAGCAGATCAGCATGACGGCGTCCAGATATTGGTCTTTGACCAGGCCGCGCAGAAGTTGAATATAGCTGTCAGGTAAAAAATCATGGGTGGCACGAACAGATGCTTCCCATACGTCGGTTAGTTCGGCGAAGTCCGTAAGACGTGGGGTATGAATGACCCATTGTTGTTGCATCGAGCGTGTCTCCTGACACAGGTGTGGAAGGCAATGGGTTTACGATAGCTGTAAAAAAAGCCCTGGCGCGAGAGCGGCAGGGCTTTTTGCGAGGCAGTCGCGAATTAGATCACTTCAGCCCACAGGTCATATTCGTCGGCGTCGGTGACGCGGCACATGATCTTGTCACCCGGCTTGATATCTTTTTCGGTCGCAATAAATACGTTGCCGTCGATTTCCGGGGCATCGAAGAAGCAGCGGCCTACAGCGCCTTGCTCGTCGACTTCATCGATCAGGACTTCGATTTCCTTGCCGATCTTCATCTGCAGGCGTGCTGCGCTGATGGCCTGTTGATGGGCCATAAAGCGATCCCAGCGATCCTGTTTGACGTCATCCGGCACGATGGCCGCGTCCAGCAGGTTGGCAGGTGCGCCTTCTACCGGCGAGTACTGGAAGCAACCTACGCGATCCAGTTGAGCTTCGGTCAGCCAGTCGAGCAGGTACTGGAAGTCTTCTTCGGTTTCACCCGGGAAGCCGACGATAAAGGTCGAACGGATGATCAGTTCCGGGCAGATTTCACGCCAGTTCTTGATCCGGGCCAGGGTCTTGTCTTCAAACGCCGGGCGTTTCATGGCCTTGAGCACTTTCGGGCTGGCGTGCTGGAACGGGATGTCCAGATACGGCAGGATTTTGCCGGCGGCCATCAGCGGGATCAGTTCGTCAACGTGCGGGTACGGGTAAACGTAGTGCAGACGCACCCATACGCCCAGCGAGCTCAAGGCTTCGCACAGCTCGGTCATGCGCGTCTTGACCGGAGCACCGTTCCAGAAGCCGGTGCGGTATTTGACGTCAACGCCGTAGGCGCTGGTGTCTTGGGAAATCACCAGCAGCTCTTTGACGCCGGCCTTGACCAGGCGCTGGGCTTCGTCGAGCACGTCACCCACCGGGCGGCTGACCAGCTTGCCGCGCATCGACGGGATGATGCAGAAGCTGCAGCTGTGGTTGCAGCCTTCGGAAATCTTCAAGTAGGCGTAGTGACGTGGCGTCAGCTTGATGCCCTGTGGCGGCACCAGGTCGATCAGCGGGTTGTGATCCTGGCGCGGCGGCACCACCTGGTGCACGGCGTTGACTACCTGCTCGTACTGCTGCGGGCCGGTCACGGCCAGTACGCTTGGGTGCACGTCGCGGATATTGCCTTCTTCGACACCCATGCAGCCGGTCACGATGACCTTGCCGTTTTCCTTGATGGCTTCGCCGATCACTTCCAGGGATTCGGCCTTGGCGCTGTCGATAAAGCCGCAGGTGTTGACCACCACGACGTCGGCGTCCTGATAGGTTGAGACGACGTCATAGCCTTCCATGCGCAGTTGCGTAAGGATGCGCTCGGAGTCGACCAGTGCTTTCGGGCAACCCAGGGAAACAAAGCCAACCTTTGGGTTGGCTGGCTTGGTGGTAACGGTGGACATGGCGAACCTCGGTATGTAGTGACGTTACATGCCCGTAAAGGCTGCACGACGAACGGGCGCTTATTGCGCCTCTGATCAAAAAAAGTGCGCAATTTTAGCTATGGTCAACGCACTTGACCAGCGTTATACGGGGATTTGCGACGAGTGCTGCGCTATGCTGCGCGCCGTTGCGAAAGCAGGGTTTTTAACTAACGTGATTTTGTAGGCAGGAGCCGTAGCTAACACTCGGGAAATCAGCGCATGCTGCTGATCAAATGTAGCGCAAGCCATTAAGAAACGCGGTCAATGGTCGTAGGAGTGGTTGATGGGGCAGGCAAGCAGTCAGGCGGCAGAAGACGGTCACTCGAAGGCCAAGCCTATCGGGATGCTGGTTGCAGCGGTCGGAGTGGTGTACGGCGATATCGGTACCAGCCCGTTGTACACCCTCAAAGAGGTGTTTTCCGGCGGCTATGGTGTGCAGGTCAACCATGACGGTGTCTTCGGTATTTTGGCGCTGATTCTTTGGTCGCTGATCTGGGTGGTCTCGATCAAGTACGTGCTGTTTATCCTGCGCGCCGACAACGAAGGGGAGGGTGGCATCATGGCCCTGACCGCACTGGCCAGGCGTGCGGCGTCGCCTTATCCGAAGTTGCGTTCGGTGCTGGTGATCCTGGGGTTGATCGGTGCGGCACTGTTTTACGGCGACAGCATGATTACCCCGGCGATCTCGGTGCTATCCGCCGTAGAAGGGCTTGAGCTGGCATTCGACGGCCTGGAGCATTGGGTCGTGCCGCTGGCCTTGATTGTGCTGGTGCTGCTGTTTTTGATTCAGCGCCATGGCACGGCCAGTATCGGCAAGCTGTTCGGGCCGGTCATGGTGGTGTGGTTTGTGGTGCTGGGCGGCCTGGGGATCCACGGTATCGTTCAGCACCCTGAAGTGCTCAATGCGCTGAACCCGCTATGGGGCGTGCGGTTCTTTGTTTCTCACCCGGGCATGGGCGTTGCCATTCTGGGTGCCGTGGTGCTGGCGCTGACCGGCGCCGAGGCACTGTATGCCGATATGGGCCACTTTGGTCGCAAGCCGATTGCCCGGGCCTGGTTCATCCTGGTGTTGCCGGCGCTGGTGCTCAACTACTTTGGCCAGGGCGCCTTGCTGCTGGAAAATCCTGAGGCGGCGCGCAACCCGTTCTATCTGCTGGCGCCGGCCTGGGCGTTGATTCCTTTGGTCGGGCTGGCCACGCTGGCGACGGTGATTGCCTCCCAGGCCGTGATTTCCGGAGCCTTCTCCCTGACCCATCAGGCAATTCAGCTGGGTTATATCCCGCGCATGCATATCCAGCACACCTCAAGCGCCGAACAGGGCCAGATCTACATTGGCGCGGTGAACTGGTCGCTGATGGTCGGGGTGATTTTGCTAGTGCTGGGCTTTGAGTCTTCGGGAGCCCTGGCTTCGGCTTATGGGGTGGCGGTCACAGGGACCATGCTGATTACCAGTATTCTGGTGTCGGCAGTGATGTTGCTGTTGTGGAAGTGGCCACCTGTTCTGGCCGTGCCTGTGTTGATCGGCTTTTTGCTGGTGGACGGTCTGTTCTTTATTGCCAACGTGCCGAAAATCTTCCAGGGCGGGGCGTTTCCGGTGCTGGCGGGCATAGTGCTGTTTGTCCTGATGACCACCTGGCGCCGCGGCAAGCAACTACTGGTGGATCGTCTTGACGAAAGCGCGCTGCCACTGCCGCTGTTTATCAGCAGCATCCGGGTACAGCCGGCGCATCGGGTGAAGGGGACGGCGGTGTTTCTGACCGCGCGCCCGGATGCCGTGCCTCATGCGCTGTTGCACAACTTGCTGCACAACCAGGTGCTGCACGAGCAGGTGGTATTGCTCACGGTGGTCAACGAAGACTCGCCGCGAGTGCCCGCTTCGCGACGGTTCGAGGTGGACGCCTATGGTGACGGGTTCTTCCGGGTGATCCTGCACTTTGGCTTTATGGATGAACCGGATGTGCCTGAGGCGCTGAAGCTGTGCCATCTTGATGAGCTGGATTTCAGCCCGATGCGCACCACTTACTTCCTTAGCCGTGAGACAGTGATTACCTCCAAACTGGTGGGTATGGCGCGTTGGCGTGAAGCCTTGTTCGCCTTTATGCTCAAGAATGCCAACAGCAACCTGCGCTTCTTCAAGCTGCCGGTTAACCGGGTGATTGAGCTGGGGACGCAGGTCGAGATGTAAACCCGTCCAGGCGCAATAAAAAAGCCCCGGCTCGCGAGAGTCGGGGCTTTTTTGGTTAAGCCGGGGCCTGTAACTGTGGGAGCGGGCTTGCTCGCGATGCAGGCGGCTCGGTGTATCTGGTAGATCGAGTCGTTGCTATCGCGGGCAAGCCCGCTCCCACAAAGGCTGACTTATTGGGCCGTCGCCTGATGTTTCTTGATCAGGTCCACCAGGCGCTGGGCGAGGGCCGGGTAATTCTCGTCGAAGTGATGGCCGCCGGGCAGCTTGAGGCTTTCGCCGACTGCGGTCTTGGCAGTACAGCCGCTTTCATCGACTTCTTCTGCGCCATAGATGCACACCACTTTACTGGCTGGCAGCTTGGACATTTCTTCGCCGGTATCCGCTTCTGCGCCAGCCTTGCCCAGCCAGCCATCGACATGGATCTCAAAACTGCCGCTGCGGGCAAAGGCCAGCAGCATGATCGAGTCGACACGCTTTTGCTCCGCTTCAGGCAGGCGGTTGTAGGTGGCCGGCAAAACATCTGCACCAAACGAATAGCCCACCAGCACAAAGCGCTGGGTGCCCCATTTTTGCCGGTAGTGCTGCATCAGCTCGGTGAGGTCGGTGGCGCTTTGCTCGGGGGTCTTGTGCTGCCAGTAGTAGCGCAGCATGTCGATACCCACCACCGGGTAGCCGATCTTGGCCATCTCGCCCGCCACGTCACGGTCCAGATCCCGCCAGCCTCCATCACCGGAGAGGAACAGGGTCACGGTGCTGTTTTGCTGGCCGGCAGGTACTTCGACCACCGGCATGCTCAGCCCGCCGTTTTCATCGCCCACCAGGATTTTGCGCAGCTCGTTGCTCAGGACTTGTGGGTAGTGAATGTCGTAGTCGCTGATGCTGGTCTGCGCATTCGGTTGATCGCGTACAAAAGCCGCGCTCGGGTCATCAGGGTTGTCGTTCCAGGCCACCAGCCAGTTACCGTGGGTGGCAGTTTTCGGAACGGGCAGTGTGCAGCCGGGTTCTTCCAGCTTGAAACCCACCGATACGGCTTGCGCCTTGTCGTTGGTTTGCGCGGCCAGCCAGCGCCAGGCCAGAGTGGCCCCAGGGCCTATGCCGCTGACCAGGGTTGCAGGCCCCTTGAGCTGCTGTAGCGCGGTTTGCAGTGCTTGCTGTTGCAGGGTGCAGTCGTCTTTGGGCAGGATCACTTGCACCAGTTGCGCCTTGCCTGCGCGGCTGAGGGCCATGAGTTGCTTGTCGTTCAGGGCTTCTTCGGCCGGAGTGGCAATCACCACCCGGGCCTGGGCTCTCTGTCCGGGTGTGACCCTGGTCAGGGTCGAGCCATCGCTCTGGCCCAGGTGTTCAATCGTCGGTTCCGGAGCCGGGCGATTCCACCACCAATAGCCGCCTGCTGCCAGGGCGACCAGAACTATCAAGGCAAGCAACAAAAACCGCCAGGAACGATGTTTCATTAACGTTTCACCAATCCAGTCAAGCCGCCTGCAATCAGGGCGGCGGTATCAGCCAGTGCCACCAGCGGATCAAGTCCGGCGGGTACGGCCATATAACGAGGTTCCCAGTCGGGCTGGAATTTGTCTTTAAAGCGACGCAAACCCTGGAAGTTGTACAGGTGCTCGCCGCGCTGGAACAGCATCGAACCCAAACGTTGGGTCAAGGGTGCGCCGCGACGCGGTTGCAGGCCGGACAGAGGTACCATTCCCAGGCTGAAACGGGCGTATCCATGCTTTTTATAATGCTGAATCAGGCCGACCATCATGAATTCCATGGTCAGTTTCGGCGCGTCCGGGTGGGCACGCATCAGGTCGAGGCTCGACAGCTCATGGCTGTGGGTCTCAAGCAGGTTGGCAAAGGCCACCGGCTTGCCTTCAAAGCGAATGATCGCGATGCGAAAGTGCTTGATGTAGTCCTCGCTGAAGCGCCCGAGTGAGAAGCCTTTTTCCCGCACATTCTTGCCGGTGAGCCAGGCGTCGGAAATGACCTTGAGCTCATCCATTGGTGCCTCACCCGGTTCGTGGATTTCCAGTGATAGGCCGTCACGGGTGCCACGGTTCCAGGTGTAGCGCAGGTCCTTCATCTCTTTGCCCTTGGCTTCGAGATCAAAGCGGTGCAAGTCGACCCGGGCTTCTTCACCGAGCTTGATCGCGGTCAGGCCGATGTCCATATAGAACGGCAGGTTCTCGGCGCGTACCTGATAGAACACGGGGCGGGCATGGACGGTGTCGCACAGGTCGCGAAACTGCCAGATCAACTCGGCACGTTGCTGGGGCGGTCCGATCGGGTCGTACAGCGCCACCAGGCTGCGCCCGCGGCGAGCGTACATCAGGAAGGCGTTGTCGTCGGGGTGGAACAGCAAGGCCTTGTCGCCGGTCAGTGCGAGGCCGCCGTCGGGCTGGTCGGAGGCAAGGATGATCTTGCCGGCCTTTTCCAGTTCGGTGGCATCGGGCAGGTGGATCACCGGGCGGGCGGTGCGCAGCAACCAGGTCAGGGATACGACCACCAGCAGTACCGCGGCACCCAGCAGCGAGCGCAGGCCCCGTGGTGCGTCCGAGTCAAGGGTGAACTGCCACCACAGTTGATGGCTATAAGGAACGTCCTGATAGGCGAACAACAGCAACCAGATCGAGGCGCCCAGTACGCAGACACTGGCCACCAGATATAGCGGTGAAAAGGGCAGTTCGGTCAGGCGGCTCGGGCGGTAGAAAGAGCGGCGGAACAGGCCCAGCAGGCTGGCGGTGAGAACCAGGATAGTGGCTTCCTCCCAGTCGAAGCCTTTCAGCAGGGACAGCACGGCGCCGACCAGCAACAGGATAGTGGTCAGCATCCAGGCGGCGGACAGGCGGCGGCGCAAGCCCTGGGCCAAAAGCAGGCAGAGCACGCCGATCAGGCTGGCGCCAAAGTGCGAAGCGTCGACCAGGCGATGGGGGATCAGAAAACCGATGTGTTCGAGGCGCGTGTCGATTTCCGGTGTGGCACCGGAGAACAGCAAAACCACGCCGGACATGAATACCAGCACGGCCAGTACCGGAGCGGCCAGGCCTGACGCAACCCGCAGGCTTTGGCGGGTGTGAATCAGGCGCTGAGCTTCGGTCATCAGCAGCATCAGGCAGGCAATCAGCAGCGGCAGAATCACATAGATCATGCGATACAGCAGCAGGGCTGCCGCCAATGGTGCGGCGCCGAGCTTGTCGGCGAAGGCTGCCAGCAAGATTGCCTCAAACACCCCGACACCGCCGGGGACGTGGCTGAGCACGCCGGCCGCCAGGGCCAGCAGGTAAACGAGCATAAATGCGCCGAAGGGCGGTGCTTCAGGCAACAGCAGATAGAGCACCGTGGCGGCGGCCGCGACGTCCAGAGCGGTAATGACCAGTTGCAGCAAGGTCAGGCGCGCACTTGGCAGGCGCAATGTGCGGCGGCCGGCCTTGACCAGCAGGTTGTCCGGGATCGGCTGCTCGGGCAGGCGTCGGCGGTAGATTCCTATTGCCAGCAAGGCAAACAGGGCCAGCACCGCAAAAGCGATAGCACCCAATATCCAGGCCGGGATATGCAGGGCGGCGGAGGCTGCGGGCAAATTGCTCAATGTGGCCAGTGCCGCCAGCGGTGGCAGGGCGCAGCCCAGCGATAGGCTGGCAAACAGAGTCATATGGGCGACTTCTGACGCCCCCGCGCCATACCGGGCATAAAGGCGATACCGCACAGAGCCGCCGGACAGCAGCGACAGGCCGATGGCATTGCCAATGGCAAAGGCGGTAAAGCCGCCCAGTGCCAGGGTTTTGGGTGGCAGTTTTACCCCCGCATAGCGGCTGGCTGACCACTCATAACCGAGCAGGATGATAAAACCCGCGGCAGTCGCAGCCACGGCACCGAAGAGGGCGGGCTTGGGAACTTCGAGGATCGAGTCATGCAGGGCGTACAGGTCAAGTTCGCTTAACAGATGGCGACACGCAATCAGTGCTATTGCAAATAACAGCAGCGTGAGCGCGAGCCCAATGGGCTGGCGATACTTGCTCAGCAAATCCAGCCAGCGCAAACGGGTCGCGGCTATGGGGTGGGCTGCTGTAACGGCTTCTTTGGGTTCTGGCGAGTTATCGGGCATCAATCACCTCGTGGATCGTGCGCGATAGGATGGAGGCATAGGCTCAAGTTACCAATCCTTTTGGTCAAAATATTTCTAAATGTGTTCAGCCGTTTGCCTGAGGTTCAGGATTGGTCTGAGAAAAAAGGGTAATTGTTGGCGGACAGCATAGATGAACGGACTTTCAGAAATATGACGTTTAATGTCAATAAACGCTTGCCCCTGACTTTTCGAGCGCGCACAAAAAAGGCCACTCTTTCGAGTAGCCTTTTTTGATGTTTGGTTGCGGGAGCCGGATTTGAACCGACGACCTTCGGGTTATGAGCCCGACGAGCTACCAGACTGCTCCATCCCGCGTCTGTGTGGTGGATTCTACAGCGAATCGTTAAGGTGTCAACCCTTAAATCACGTAACCGCTTGAAATACCCGGTTTTAATCCATTCTCTGCATTTGGCAGGAGGAGGGTAAAAACACCCGGGCACAAAAAAGGCCACTCTTTCGAGCAGCCTTTTAATGTTTGGTTGCGGGAGCCGGATTTGAACCGACGACCTTCGGGTTATGAGCCCGACGAGCTACCAGACTGCTCCATC
>NZ_JASJWL010000070.1:0-23855 GCF_035019225.1 Pseudomonas sp. CCC4.1
GCTGACACCACCTGTGTGCCCCGCTAACCGCTAGCGGGGCACAATCGATACCCGGCTGCGACAGATCAGTCCTGCGCTGTGCGATATGTGATCGAATGGTCGTTACTCGCGTCAGATCATGACTTTGCGTTCTGCCTCAAGGGAGTCTCACCATGAAACGTTTTGCTCTAGCTGTAGTTTGCTGCGCCTTGGCCACCTCGGCTCTGGCGGCGCCCAAGCCGTGCGAAGAACTGAAAGCCGAAATCGAAGCCAAGATCCAGGCGAACAATGTGTCGTCCTACACCCTCGAAATCGTGAGCAATGAAGAAGTTCATGACGAGAACATGGTGGTTGGTTCGTGTGAAAGCGGCACCAAGAAAATCATCTACCAGAACAACGACCGTCAGCCTTCAAGGTAAGCAGTTGACCAGCCGCTCCTCGGCGACCACCTTGCCCGTTGCGTCGTACAGCCGGGCGTAGGCGTTGAAGCCCAGTGAGCGGGCCTGTAGCCGGTAACGCTGGCCGGGCTGGAAGTTGTCGTAATCGACGGTGACGTAACACAGGCGCTCCTGTGGGTCACTGAACATACCCATGCCGCCGACAAACACCTCGAAATCGAAGCGCACCATCAACTCGTGGCTACCTGGCGTTACTTGAAAATAGCGGCCATCGGCCTGTCGCTTGTTATCCAGACGCTCGGCCATTACCAGCTTGCCGGTTTGGGTTTCAAGGTCGACCCAGGCCATGGCGGGATCAGCCGGGGGGATTGGCGTGCTGGTACAGGCGCTGAGCAGACAAGCAGCCAGCAACCACAAAAGCGTGCGCATGATGATGTCCAAAAAAAGTGTTACGCAAGCATAGCGTGCATTATGGTCACATCACTCGCCTACTGGATCGCTTTATGACCTCGCGTGTTCGCGGCTTGTTGGTCCTTGCCTTGCCGCTTCTGCTCAGCGGTTGCTCCAGTGCGGGCTACTACTCGCAATTGGCCACCGGCCAATGGAATTTATTGCAGGCCCGTGAACCCGTGAGCAAGGTGATTGTTGATCCCCGGCGCCCGACAGCGTTGCGTGAGCAATTGGCAAAAGCCC
Organism: Pseudomonas sp. CCC4.1; assembly: GCF_035019225.1. Classification (NCBI taxonomy): domain Bacteria; kingdom Pseudomonadati; phylum Pseudomonadota; class Gammaproteobacteria; order Pseudomonadales; family Pseudomonadaceae; genus Pseudomonas; species Pseudomonas sp. CCC4.1. The sequence goes on from NZ_JASJWL010000070.1 coordinate 1,071, forward strand.
AGGCTGCGCGCTCCTTCGCCAGCGAGCATTTACACCTGCCGGACAACCAGAGCTATCGTCTGTATGCCGACCTGAAACGGCAGTACGTGGTGTGGAATGTCTTTGCCACCCCGGCGTACTCCCTCGACCCCGTCACCCATTGCTTTCCCATAGCCGGGTGCGTGGCCTACCGGGGTTATTACAGTCAGGGAGCGGCGCGAGGCGAGGCGGCCCTGCAACACCAGCAGGGCATGGACGTGTTTGTCAGCGGCGTTGAAGCCTATTCCACCCTGGGATGGTTTGATGACCCGATCCTCAATGGCATGCTCAATTGGGGTGATGAGCGCTTGGCCACACTGATCTTTCACGAGCTGGCCCATCAGCAGTTTTATGTGAAGGACGACACTGAATTCAATGAGTCTTTTGCCAGTTTCGTGGAACAGGAAGGCACCCGCCAATGGCGCGTCGAACAAGGTTTGCCACCCTCCGACGGCAGCCATGTGCAGCAACGTGAACAATTTATCACCCTGGTGCTCGACACTCGCCAGCGCTTGAAGACCCTTTATGCACAGCCGTTGCCTGCAGCCGAAATGCAGCAGCGTAAAACCGCTGCATTCGAACGAATGCGCCGTGATTATCGTCAGTTACGGGATGAGCAATGGGCGGGAAATCCACGCTATGACGCGTGGGTCAATGGCCCTCTCAATAACGCCAAATTGTTGCCCTTCGGTCTTTACGATCAATGGGTGCCTGCCTTCGCAGCCCTGTTCAAGCACGTGGGCGGCGACTGGCCGAGTTTTTATGCCGAAGTTGAACAGCTGGGTAAATTGCCCCCCGAACAGCGCAAGGCTGCCTTGTATAAATGGGCAGAACGCTGAGCTTTTTGAGGCTGCACTACATAGATAGCCCCCCTGAAATCCCTGTCTCAATAGGCTGAGAACCCACCGATACTCAGCCCGAAATGAAGCAGAACTTTCAAGGAATGCTGCCATGGAGCCAACCAACCCGCTGTTGAGCGCGACCCTTCTGCCCCTTTACAGCAAGGTACGTCTAGAACATCTCAAGCCGGCAATCGAACACATTGTTGCCGACAACCTGCAGTCAATCAGCCGAATCGTCAGTGCCCAGTCCCAACCCACATGGTCGGGCCTGGTGTTGCCGATGGAAGCCCTGACGGCGCGGCTGGATGAAGCCATTGCCGTCATCACGACACTGGGGCAGGTACCAAGAGAAGTGTCATGGGAAACAGACATCGGCCAATGCTTTCTGGCTGCCTACAATTACAAGGCGCAAGTCTTGCAAAATCGCGAGCTTTATCTGGCCTGCAAGGCTTTGGCAGAAAGCCCTGAAGCCATGCAATTTGATCGCTCGCAGCAGGCTCTATTGGGCAAGATACTGCGCGACTACCGGTTGGCTGGGAGTGAGCTGTCAGCCTCTGGCAGAGGCGAACTCATCGAGCTCAACCACGAGATATCACGACAGGAATGGGTTTTTTACGAAAACGCACGACAATCCAGAAAATCCTGGAGCAAGCTGGTTACCGATGAGTCCTTGCTTGCGGGGCTTGCGAGTGAACTCAAGGGGCAGTTGGCAGACATTGCCACGGACGCCGACCTGCAAGGCTGGCTGATAACTCTTCAGGAGCGCGCTACCTACACCGCGATCATGCGCTCATGCGAAAACAGGGCGCTGCGCGAGGAGTTGTTCACGGCCTACAACACGCGGGCTTCCGAGCAGGGCCCCGCAGGCGGGCAATATGGCAATGGCCCGGTGCTCCATGATCTGCTCAGGCTGCGTCAGCAGAAGGCGCGCCTGCTGGGGTATGACAGCCATGCCGAGCTGAGCCTGCAGGGCAAGACGGCAACCTCGGTTGATGAGGTGCTGAGTTTTCTGCGCACTCGAATTGAACGCAAGTCGGCATTTTTTTCAACTCAAACCGCAGAGCTGCATGCCCTGGCGTCGGCCATGCAATACGACGGACTCAAACCATGGGATCTGTTGTTTCTGGCGCAAAAACGCGCTCTGCAACTAAGCCCGCTGGCGGGCGATCAATTGAAATCATATTTTGCGTTCACACGTGTTTTTGAAGGCATCGTGTTACTCGTCAAGCGCCTCTTCGCGGTCGATCTGGTCGAACAGGTATCGTTTGATACCTGGCACCCGGACGTTCGTTTGTTTGAAGTGGTCGAGTCAGGTATTCGGGTGGGGCATCTTTATCTCGACCCTTACCTTCGTGAATCCAAGCCGAATATGTGCTGGACGCAGTCGGCACGTAACCGCAGAATCAATCAGCAAGGGGACCTGACCACCCCGGTGGCCATCCTCTATGGCAACTTCTCACCCGAATCCCCTGGCTCCCCATCACTGCTGACGCCGCAGCAGTTAACCCTGCTTTTCCATGAGTTGGGTTGTTGCATGAAGCAACTGCTGACCCGCAGTCCCTACGGTGCATTTTCCCGCGTGGATGTACTGAATGCTGAGGCGTCCGGGTTTTCAGGCAAATGCGCTGAAAAGTGGTGCTGGTCACGGGACGGTCTGCGCTGGTTGGCCAGGCATGCCCAGCATGACAGTGAGCTGACCTATGAGCAGATAGACCAAGTACTTGAAGCGCGCAGTGCCGAGCGTTGGCTTGAAACGGCCCGCGAGCTTGGGCTTGCGCTGTTTGATTTTGAACTGCACCGCACCTGGGGCGATGGCCGCAGCGTGGAAGAGATCTGGCGCAGTGCACACAATCAACTCCAGCCGTTACCGTTGGCGCAGAACGACCGATCTGCCAACACTTTCGATGCGATCGTCTCGGGCCATGATGGCGCTTATTTCGTCAATGAATGGGCCGAAGCGATGGCTGAGCAGGTTTTTGCACGGTTTGAACAGCAAGGTGTGTTTGACCCACAAACGGGCTTGGCCTATCGCGAAGCCTTCCATGCACCGGGCATCGAACGCCCGCTGCATGAGTCTTTCGAGGTGTTTATGGGCCAGCCGCCCGCGAGCGTATAGGTATCTTCAGGACTTGAGCCAGTTCTTCACCACGCATGAAGCAAAAGGGCTGGTACTGCATGCGCCGCTGCTCAGGGCTGCGCGCAACTGTGGGATATCCGCCTTCATCATGTAGCTCTCGCCATCTTTGTGGTGCGAGTTTTCGCCAAAGCCGCCCTGGGTCATTTCTTTCAGGGCGTCTTCCTTGCTCCAGTCCTGCACGACCACGCGATACATCGCCGCCATCAGCCCGGTACGGTCCGAACCGTGCTTGCAGTGCATCAATACAGGGCCCTGTGCTTGTGCCGTCTGGATGGCACGCAGCGCGGCCAGCACATCGGTGTCATCTACATGGTTGGTGCGATAAGGCAGTTGGACTTGAGCGACGCCTGGAGTCTTGAGCCAGGAACTGTCGGCATCAGGCAAGAAGTTGATGACGGTGGTTATCTGTAATTTTTCCAGCAGCGGCTGCGCGGCACTGTCAGGCAGTGCGCTGCGGTACAGGGTCGGGGACATTTGATAGAGGTTGTATTGCGTGGCAATGGGCTGTGCCCACTGTACAGGCCGGGCCTGGGCTGTTTCGTCGGCCAGGGCCTGAGGCACAGAAAACGCTGCCAGCAAGGTCAGGCACAGAGCAGGAAAAAACCGGGCTTTGGGCATATCAGTTCGACCATTAACAAAGAATTTGGAAGTTGAAACGCTAGATTGAGGGATGACTAATCAAAACTGTGTCAGGCATTTGTCAAAAAAGCGTGAGGGCGCAGCCAGTGATGGCCTGATGCTATTGGTGCGGCAAATTTACGCATGAAACGATTCATCTGGTCGCCTGGCCTGTTAGTATTTGTAACCAAACTTTGCCTGCGTTTTTTTTCTCAGGTCGATTTCGACCCGTATCGCTGCCAAAACGAAAAGCTGCCCATGAGCGGCTGTAATCCGTGAATGCCTGATGAGGTGCCCCGCATGTCTGAGCAAGACAACCCCCGGCGTGAGTTTTTGCGCAAAACCCTGACCCTGATTCCAGTGGTCACTGTTGCGAGCACGGGCCTGGGTGGTTCCGTTCTGATGGCTACGCCAGACGCTCAAGCCGCACCGGTCGCTGCGCCGCCCGTTGCCGCATCAGGCCCGGCCTATGAACCAACGTACTTCACGGCTGAAGAGTGGGCGTTCGTTAACGCCGCCGTCGCGCGTCTGATCCCGGCTGACGAGCAAGGCCCGGGGGCGCTCGAAGCTGGCGTTCCGGAATATATCGACCGTCAGATGAACACGCCTTACGCCAGCGGCGCGCTGTGGTTTATGCAGGGGCCGTTCAATGCCGACGCTGCGCCGGAAATGGGCTGGCAGAGCAAACTGGTGCCAAAACAGATCTATCGCCTGGGCATTGCTGCCACGGAGGAGCTCTGCAAAAAAGCCTATAACTCAACATTTGCTGGGCTAGACAGCGCTACCCGAGACGAAGTGCTCAAACAGCTGGAAGCCGGCACGCCTAAATTCGATAGCGTCCCGGCCAAGATGTTTTTCAGCTTTTTGCTGCAAAACACCAAGGAAGGCTTCTTTTGCGACCCTATTCACGGTGGCAACAAAGGCATGATCGGCTGGACCATGATCGGCTTCCCCGGCGCGCGCGCTGATTTCATGGACTGGGTAGAACGCAACGAGCAATACCCCTTCCCGGCAGTTTCCATTCGCGGCGAGAGGGCTTGAGCATGTCGACCGTTATGAAAAAAGTTGATGCAGTAATCGTTGGTTTCGGTTGGACCGGCGCGATCATGGCCAAAGAGCTGACCGAAGCCGGCCTGAATGTTGTGGCCCTGGAGCGCGGTCCGATGCAGGACACCTATCCAGACGGCAACTATCCACAGGTCATCGACGAACTTACCTACAGCGTGCGCAAAAAGCTGTTCCAGGACGTCTCCAAAGAAACCGTCACCATTCGCCATAGCGTCAATGACGTGGCCTTGCCCAACCGCCAGTTGGGTGCTTTCCTGCCGGGTAACGGTGTGGGCGGTGCAGGCTTGCACTGGTCGGGGGTGCACTTTCGGGTCGACCCGATCGAACTGCGCATGCGCAGCCATTACGAAGAGCGTTACGGCAAGAACTTTATCCCCAAGGACATGACCATCCAGGACTTCGGCGTCAGCTACGAAGAGCTGGAGCCGTTCTTCGACTATGCCGAAAAGGTTTTTGGTACGTCGGGTCAGGCCTGGACCGTCAATGGCCAACGGGTCGGTGAAGGCAAGGGCGGCAACCCTTATGCGCCGGACCGTTCGGACCACTTTCCGTTGGTGTCGCAGAAGAACACCTACTCCGCACAGCTGTTTCAGAAAGCGGCCAATGAGGTTGGCTACAAGCCTTATAACCTGCCGTCGGCAAACACCTCCGGGCCATACACCAACCCCTATGGCGCGCAGATGGGTCCGTGCAACTTCTGCGGTTTTTGCAGCGGTTATGTCTGCTACATGTATTCCAAGGCATCGCCCAACGTAAACATTCTTCCTGCCCTGAAGCCGTTGCCGAACTTCGAGCTGCGCCCGAATGCCCATGTGATCCGGGTCAACCTGGACAGCAGCAAAACCAAGGCTACCGGCGTGACCTATATCGATGCCCTGGGCCGAGAAATCGAGCAGCAGGCCGATCTGGTGATCCTGGGCGCGTTCCAGTTCCACAATGTGCGTCTGATGTTGTTGTCGGGCATTGGCAAGCCGTATGACCCGAAAACCGGCGAAGGTGTTGTCGGTAAAAACTTTGCTTACCAGAACATGGGCACCATCAAGGCCTACTTCGACAAAGACGTGCACACCAATAACTTTATCGGTGCAGGCGGCAATGGCGTGGCAATTGATGATTTCAACGCCGACAACTTCGACCACGGGCCGCACGGTTTTGTCGGTGGCTCGCCGATGTGGGTCAACCAGGCCGGTAGCCGGCCGATTGCAGGCACGTCCAACCCGCCGGGTACGCCGGCCTGGGGCAGCGCGTGGAAGCGTGCAACCGCCGATTACTACACTCACCAAGTGTCGATGGACGCCCACGGTGCGCATCAGTCCTACCGTGGCAACTACCTCGATCTGGACCCGGTGTATCGCGATGCCTACGGCCAGCCGTTGCTACGCATGACGTTCGACTGGCAAGAAAACGACATCAAGATGAACCGTTTCATGATGGAAAAAATGGGCAAGATCGCCGAAGCGATGAACCCCAAGGCCATTGCGCGTATCGGCAAACAAGTGGGTGACCACTTCAATACGTCGTCGTACCAGACCACCCACCTTAACGGTGGAGCGATCATGGGGACCAACCCGAAAACCAGTGCACTGAACCGTTACCTGCAAAGCTGGGACGTGCACAACGTGTTTGTGCCGGGTGCATCGGCTTTCCCACAAGGTTTGGGCTACAACCCTACGGGACTGGTGGCTGCATTGACCTATTGGTCGGCGCGGGCAATCCGCGAGCAGTATCTGAAGAACCCCGGCCCACTGGTTCAGGCATAAGGAGCGATGACCATGAAAGCACTTGTTATCGCAACCCTGAGCCTGCTCGCCAGCTTTTCGGCGGTGGCCGCTGAAAGCGACCCGCAGGCGTTGATCAAACAAGGTGAATATCTCGCCCGTGCCGGTGACTGCGTGGCGTGCCATACGGCCAAGGGCGGCAAACCGTTCGCCGGTGGCCTGGCGATGGAGACGCCGATCGGCACCATTTATTCGACTAACATCACGCCAGCCAAAAACGGCATTGGCACTTACAGCTTTGAAGATTTCGACAAAGCCGTGCGTCACGGTGTTGCGCAGAACGGCAGCACCTTGTATCCGGCCATGCCGTATCCGTCCTATGCGCGGGTCAACGAGGCCGATATGCGGGCGTTGTATGCCTACTTCATGAAGGGCGTTAAACCTGTCGAGCAAGCGAACCAGGAAGCCGATATCCCGTGGCCGTTGAGCATGCGCTGGCCGCTGGCGATCTGGCGCTGGCTGTTTGCCCCTGCGGTTGAAGATTTCAAGCCGCAAGCCGGGCAGGACGCGGTAGTTAGTCGTGGGGCGTATCTGGTGGAAGGCTTGGGCCACTGCGGTGCATGCCATACGCCACGGGCCCTGACCATGCAGGAAAAAGCCTTGAGTGCCAGTGATAGCCCGGCATTTCTGTCAGGCAGTGCACCGCTGGAAGGCTGGATCGCGAAGAACCTGCGCGGTGATCACAAGGACGGTCTGGGCAGTTGGAGCGAAGACCAGCTGGTGCAGTTCCTCAAGACCGGTCGCAGTGATCGCAGTGCGGTATTTGGCGGCATGAGCGATGTGATCGTACACAGCATGCAGTACATGTCCGACGCTGATCTGACGGCCATTGCCCGTTACCTGAAGTCGTTGCCAGCGGTGAATCCGGCTGACAAACCGCATCAGTACAACCCGGCAGTGGCGGATGCCCTGTGGAACGGTGATGACAGCAAGCGTGGCGCTGCGGTGTACATCGACAACTGTGCGGCTTGCCATCGTACCGACGGTCACGGCTATACCCGTGTGTTCCCTGCCCTGGCGGGCAACCCGGTATTGCAGTCGGCCGACCCGACGTCGTTGATACATATCGTGCTTAAGGGAGGGACGTTGCCTGCAACGCATACAGCGCCATCGACGTTCACCATGCCCGCTTTCGACTGGCGTTTGTCGGATCAGGAAGTGGCCGATGTGGTCAATTTCATCCGCACCAGTTGGGGCAACCAGGCGGCTGAGGTGAAGGCCGGGGATGTGAAGGCGATTCGTTAACCCTGAGTATTCGGTGGGAGCGGGCTTGCTCGCGATGCAGACAACTCGGTATGCCTGACTTACCGAGTCGCTCCCATCGCGGGCAAGCCTGCTCCCACATTGGGTCTTCAGGGCTGTCTTGCAGACATCCCGAACCACTTCTGCGACAACGCCTCCAGCCTCCCGTCTGCCTTGATCCGCTGCAAGGCCTTGTCCAGGCTGGCCTGGAACGCCGGGTTGCCTTTCTGGAAGGGGATTACCAGGGCAACTTCCTCATCTGTGACCGGCGTTTTCTGCGCCACCGTGACCAATGGCCCACGTTCGACAAACCCATTGCCCTGAGCTACGCCTAAAGTCTGGCCTTGAAACATTGCAAGGCTGTTGAGTGAGCGCGGCTGCTCTTGCCGGGCAATCGTCTGCGCTGGCAGATGGCTGTAAGGTTCGCTGAAATCGAACCGATCCTGGAGTTCCTGGGTCAAAGCCACATGATTGATCGCGACATCGTATTTGCCGCTCTCAACCCCTGACAGCAAGTCAGCGTTATCGGTGACCAGAATGGAGGAATGTACTTCCAGTTCCTGAGCCAGCAACTCGGCCAGTTCAACGTCAAAGCCGGTCAGACGCCCGTCCTGCTTGAAGCTGAACGGTGCCATGTCGGCTTCCAGGGCTATGCGCAGTTCACCACGGTCGTTGATGTCGTCGATCAGTTCGGCCTGAGCAAAAGGGCTCGCCAGTGGCAGTAAAAGCATCAGGCCCGGCAATAAACGCATGGTCACTCCTTTGGTTGGGATGCAAGCGAATCGCATTTAACGTTCGCTTTGCTTTATGTTGGTCACTTGCGGGGTTGGACAACGGTTTGGCTCTAAGTTGTCAGGCACCGAAGAATTTTGCAAAAAACCGGAGAAAAAAATGAAAGCTCTACTGTCTCGTGTTGCGCTGGCTTCTGTATTGATGGGCGCTTCGGTCATGGCCACAGCGGCTGGCCTGGAATCGGAGCCTGCACCAAAAGGCGCCAAAGTGTTTATCGTCGAACCTAAAGACGGTGCCACAGTTGATCAAACTTTCACCGTTAAATTCGGTATTGAAGGCATGCCTCTGGCGCCTATCACCGAGGCCACGCCGCATGCGGGCCATCACCACCTGCTGATCGATGTCGACCAGTTGCCGGCCGAGAACGCACCGATCCCGGCCGATGCCAACCATATCCATTTCGGCAAGGCCCAGACCGAAACCCAGGTCACCCTGCCACCTGGCAAGCACACCCTGCAACTGGTGCTGGGTAACCAGGTTCATGTGCCGTTCAAGCCAAGCATCGTGTCGGAAAAAATCACGGTTAATGTGAAATAAGCTTTTTCGACGCATAAAAAAGGGAGACCCGAGGGTCTCCCTTTTTAGTGAGAGGCGTTTAGAACAACACGCGGCAGCGAATAGTGCCGTTGATGGTCTGCAGCTTCTCTTGCGCCAGGTCCGAAGACTCGGCGTCGACGTCGATCACTACATAGCCAACTTTCTCGTTGGTTTGCAGGAATTGGCCGGAGATGTTGATCCCGTTTTCGGCGAAGATCTTGTTGATCTCGCTCATCACGCCCGGGATGTTCTGGTGGATGTGCAGCAGGCGGTGCTTGCCAGGGTGGGCCGGCAGGGCCACTTCCGGGAAGTTCACGGACGATACCGAGGTACCGTTGTCGCTGTACTTGACCAGTTTTTCTGCCACTTCCAGACCGATGTTGGCTTGCGCTTCAGCGGTAGAACCGCCGATGTGCGGGGTCAGGATCACGTTGTCCAGGCCACGCAGCGGGCTTTCGAACACGTCGTCGTTGGAGCGCGGCTCAACCGGGAACACGTCGATGGCGGCGCCGATCAGGTGCTTGTCCTTGATTGCGTCAGCCAGGGCGTCCAGCTCAACCACGGTGCCGCGAGCGGCGTTGATCAGAATGCCGCCCTTTTTAATGGCACGGATTTCTTTCTCGCCGATCATCCACTGGGTGGCTGCGGTTTCCGGTACGTGCAAGGTGACGATGTCGGACATGCCCAACAGTTCGTGCAGATTGCCGACCTGGGTGGCGTTGCCCAATGGCAGCTTGGTCACGGTGTCGTAGAAGAACACCTGCATGCCCAGACCTTCAGCCAGAACCGACAGCTGAGTACCGATCGAGCCGTAACCCACGATACCCAGCTTTTTGCCGCGGATTTCGAAGGAGTTGGCTGCGCTTTTGATCCAGCCGCCACGGTGGCAGGAAGCGTTTTTCTCAGGGATGCCACGCAACAACAGGATCGCTTCAGCCAGCACCAACTCGGCCACCGAACGGGTGTTGGAGTAAGGGGCGTTGAAAACAGCGATACCGCGTTCGCGAGCAGCGTTGAGGTCGACCTGGTTGGTGCCGATGCAGAAACAACCAACAGCGACCAGTTTCTTGGCGCAATCGAACACTTCTTCGGTCAGCTGGGTACGAGAACGGATGCCGATAAAGTGGGCATCAGCGATCTTTTCCTTCAGCTGGGCTTCAGGCAAGGAACTGGTGATGTACTCAATGCTGGTGTACCCGGCGGATTTGAGCACTTCAACAGCGGATTGGTGGACGCCTTCCAAAAGAAGGAACTTGATCTTGCTCTTATCGAGAGAAGTCTTGCTCATCTGCGTAAACCTGTGTCCCAGAGAAAAAATGGCAGGGAATGGACAGCGAGAGCTGACCTGGCCGGCGTGAAAACCGGCCCCGAGAATCGTCCTGTGGCTCGATTCTGCGAGGGGGTCGTATGCTAGCATAAGCGCCCCGCTAAACACCCATTCCTGCGACGTGAAGCGTTCTCAGGATGACCATGAATTGTTCGAGAGTTCTGTTGATGACCCATCCTGCCTTGATTGATGAGCTGAAGACCCTGGTAGAGCCTGGCAAGGTTTTGACCGACGCCGACTCCCTTAATGCTTACGGCAAGGACTGGACCAAGCATTTCGCTCCCGCCCCGTTGGCCATTGTGTTTCCGAAAACCACCGAGCAGGTGCAGGCCATCGTGCTGTGGGCCAACGCCCATGACGTGGCACTGGTACCGTCGGGTGGCCGTACCGGCCTGTCCGCTGCTGCCGTGGCCGCCAATGGCGAAGTAGTGGTGTCGTTCGACTACATGAATCAGGTGCTGGACATCAACCTGACCGACCGCACTGTGGTCTGCCAGCCTGGGGTGGTCACCGAGCATCTGCAGAACCTGGCCGAAGAAAACGGTCTGTACTACCCGGTGGACTTCGCTTCGGCTGGCTCCAGCCAGATTGGCGGCAATATCGGCACCAATGCCGGCGGCATCAAGGTGATTCGCTACGGCATGACCCGTAACTGGGTGGCCGGCATGAAAGTGGTCACCGGCAAGGGCGATGTGCTGGAGCTCAACAAGGACCTGATCAAGAACGCCACCGGCTATGACATGCGCCAGCTGTTTATCGGTGCCGAAGGCACCCTGGGCTTTGTGGTGGAAGCCACCATGCGCCTGGACCGTGCGCCGAAAAATCTGACGGCGATGGTGTTGGGCACGGCAGATTTCGATTCGATCATGCCGGTACTGCACGCCTTCCAGAACAAGCTCGATCTGACGGCTTTCGAGTTCTTCTCCGACAAGGCGCTGGCCAAGGTCATGGGTCGTGGCGACGTGCCTTCCCCGTTTGAAACCGACTGTCCGTTCTATGCGCTGCTGGAATTCGAGGCGACCACTGAAGAGGTTGCCAATGCGGCCCTGGAAACCTTCGAGCACTGCATGGAAGAAGGCTGGGTACTTGATGGCGTGATGAGCCAGAGCGAAACCCAACTGCAGAACCTGTGGAAACTGCGCGAGTACATCTCGGAGACCATTTCCCACTGGACGCCATACAAAAACGACATTTCGGTCACCGTGTCGAAAGTCCCGGCATTTTTGAAAGAAATTGACGCGATCGTCGGCGAACACTACCCGGATTTCGAAATTGTCTGGTTCGGCCACATTGGCGACGGCAACCTGCATCTAAACATCCTCAAGCCCGAAAACCTGAGCAAGGATGAGTTCTTCGCCAAGTGCGCGACGGTGAACAAGTGGGTGTTTGAAACCGTTGAGAAATACAACGGCTCGATCTCTGCCGAGCATGGCGTGGGCATGACCAAGCGTGACTACCTGACCTACAGCCGTTCGCCGGTTGAGATCGAGTACATGAAAGCGCTCAAGGCCGTGTTCGACCCTAAAGGCATCATGAACCCCGGCAAGATTTTTGCGGTTTAAAGTTAACGGTATTCAATAGCGGAGTCTGTCCATGAGCTATCAGCACCAGTATGTCGACGGTACCCGGATCCACTTTCCGATCGGTAAAGTGGTGTGCATCGGCCGCAACTATGCCGAGCACGCCAAAGAGCTGGACAACCCGATCCCGACCGAGCCCCTGCTCTTCATCAAACCGGGCAGTTGTGTCGTGCCACTGGAAGGCGGCTTTGCGATCCCCACCGAGCGCGGTTCGGTGCATTACGAAGCCGAAATTTCGGTACTGATCGGCAAGCCCCTGTCGAACAACCCGAGCGCCGAAGAAGTGCTGGATGCGATCTCCGGTTTTGCCCCTGGCCTGGACCTGACCCTGCGCGACAAACAGGCCGAGCTCAAAGGCAAAGGCCTGCCGTGGGAAATTGCCAAGTCGTTCGATGGCGCCTGTGTGCTGGCTCCTTTCGTACAGAGCAGCACTTTTGCTGACCTGGCCGATATCGGCATTCGTTTGACCATCAATGGCGAAGTGCGTCAGGACGGTAATAGCGCCCTGATGCTCAACCCGATCGTACCGATGATCCAGCACATGGCTGCGTGCTTCTCACTACAAGCCGGTGATGTGATCATGACTGGCACACCGGTGGGCGTCGGCCCACTGAATGTGGGCGATGAGCTGGTGCTGGAGCTGACGGGCGTTAGCCGCTTCGAGAGCAGCGTTCGTTAGTCCGGGCCTGGCAATTGAAACAGCCTGTGGCAACGGCCACAGGCTTTGGCATTACACCGCCATCGGCGCGGTCATTGGCGCGTGGTGCTGGTAGCCTTCGAGGCTGAAGTCGCCCGGCTCGATCATGCCCAGCCACTCCGGCTGGTACACGCCGGTCTTGGCGAATTCCGGTACGCGGTCCGAGATTACCAGTTTGGGCATCGGGAACGGCTCGCGGGTGAGCTGCTCGTTAAGCATGTCCAGGTGGTTTTCGTACACGTGGGCATCGCCGATAAAGTAGGTGAACCAGCGTGGTGTATAGCCGGTCAGGCGGCCGATCAGGCTCAGCAGCGCAGCGCCTTCGGTCAGGTTGAACGGTGTCCCCAGGCCCAGGTCGTTGGAGCGGATGTAGAGGGTCAGGGAAATCTCCCTGGTCTCGACATTCGGGTGGAACTGGTACAGCAGGTGGCACGGTGGCAGGGCCATTTCGTCGAGCTGGGCGCAGTTCCAGCCGTGGAACAGGATACGGCGGCTGCCCGGGTCATTGATGATGGTGTCGACGCACTGGCGTACCTGGTCGATGGCCTTGTACAGCACCACATAGGCCTGGCCGTCTTCTTCGCCTTCGGCAATCTGACGATAGCCCTGGCTCAGGCATAGCTCGATAGCGGCCACATTGCTGCGATCAACTTGCTTGTAGGCCGGCCATTTGCGCCATTGCACACCATAGATCTCGCCAAGGTCGTCTTCGCCCTGACGGAACGGGTTGTCCAGCCACTGGGCGTTTTCGTTGGCGTTCTGGTCCCACACCTTGCAGCCCAATGCGCGGAAGTCTGCAGCGCTATTGACCGGGCGCAAGAAACCGCACATCTCGCCAATGGCCGATTTGAACGCCATACGCCGGGTGGTGATGGCCGGGAAGCCTTCCTTGAGGTCATAGCGCAGCATGGCGCCGGGCAGGCTGATGGTTTTTACGCCGGTACGGTTGGCTTGCAGGGTGCCGTTTTTAATGACGTTGGCAACGAGGTCGAGATATTGCTTCATGGTTTTCCTACCGTTTGAATGCGGGGCTCTATAAGCCCCGCCATCCGAATGTATTACGCAGCTTTTTGAGCCGCTGGATCGCGGTGGTAAGCCCACCAGATCAGGAACAGGCCGCCCGCGATCATCGGGATACAGAGAATTTGCCCCATCGTCACCCAGCCGAACGCGAGATAACCCAATTGGGCATCCGGCACACGGACGAATTCGACGATAAAGCGGAAGATGCCGTAGAACAGGGCGAACATCCCGGAAACCGCCATGGTTGGACGGGGTTTGCGCGAGTACAGCCAAAGAATCAGGAAGAGTGCCACACCTTCGAGGGCGAACTGGTAAAGCTGCGACGGATGACGCGCCAGTTGTTGTGGGTCGGTAGGGAAGATCATCGCCCACGGCACATCGCTGGCCTTGCCCCACAGTTCGGCGTTGATAAAGTTGCCGATGCGCCCTGCACCCAGGCCAATGGGCACTACAGGGGCGATAAAGTCCATGATCTGGAAGAATGACTTGCCGTTGCGCTTGCCAAAACCCCACACCGCCAGCATCACGCCGATCAGGCCGCCGTGGAACGCCATGCCGCCTTTCCACACTTCAAAAATCAGCAGCGGGTTGGCGATATAGGCGCTCAGGTCGTAAAACAGCACATAGCCCAGGCGCCCGCCGACAATCACGCCCATGGCCACCCAGAACACCAGGTCGGAGAGTTTCTCCTTGGTCCAGGTCGGGTCGAAGCGGTTGAGGCGGCGTGACAGGATCAGCCAGGCAGCGCCAATGCCGATCAGGTACATCAAGCCGTACCAATGGATTTTCAGCGGGCCGATGGCCAGTGCCACCGGATCAATCTGCGGGTAAGGCAGCATTGCGACTCCTTGTTAGGTCAGGAAACTCAAGCCGACACAGAACAACAGTGCGGCAAACAGCCGTTTCAGCAGGCGTGGCGAGAGCTTGTGGGCCAGTCGCGCACCGAAACGGGCGAAAAACATGCTGGTCAGGGCGATCCCGAGCAGCGCGGGCAGGTAGACAAAACCGAGACTATGCGCGGGCAGGTCGGGGTTGTGCCAGCCAATGATCATGAAACTTGCTGCACCTGCCAGTGCAATCGGCAGCCCGCAGGCTGACGACGTGGCCACGGCCTGCTGCATCGGCACGCTACGCCAGCTCAGAAATGGCACGGTCAGCGAGCCGCCGCCGATGCCGAAAATCGCCGAAGCCCAGCCAATCACCGTACCGGCCAGGGTCAGCCCGACCTTGCCAGGTACCGTGCCAGTGGCCTTGGGTTGCAAGCCCAGGGCCATCTGAATGGCGATCACCACGGCGAACACACCGATGATTTTCTGCAAGTGGGGGCCGGCAATGGCTTCTGCGGTCAACGCACCGATGCCCGCACCGATCAGGATGCCCAGCGTCATCCAGAGCACCAGAGGCCAGCGCACGGCGCCTTTTCGATGGTGCTCGCGAATCGAGTTGATCGAGGTAAAAATGATCGTGGCCAGTGACGTGCCAACGGCCAGATGGGTCATCACCTCGCTGTCAAAACCCTGCAAGGTGAAGCTGAACACCAGCACCGGCACGATGATCAACCCGCCGCCGACCCCGAACAGCCCGGCCAGCACCCCCGCAAAACCTCCCAGTACCAGATAGAGCAGAAATTCCATGACGCCCCCCCCAAAATTGATCCGCATGGTAACGGAGCAAGGGCTTTGGCTCCACTGCGCTGCACGGTATGGCGCGAGCCGCCCGAGCAATCTATAAGTAGTGTGGTTAAAAAAACATTAAGGACTGCCCATGTGTCTGATTGTCTTCGCCTGGCGCCCCGGCCATGCACAGCCTTTGGTCGTTGCGGCCAACCGCGATGAATTCTATGCCCGCCCCGCCAAACCCCTGGCGCAGTGGGCCAATGCGCCACAGGTATATGCCGGGCGCGACCTTGAAGCGGGAGGAACCTGGCTGGGCATCGGCGCCGATGGACGCTTTGCGGCCCTGACCAATATCCGCGAACCGCACAAGCCGCCTTCACGGCGCTCACGGGGCGAGCTGGTGGCTGACTTTCTCACCGGCCACCAGTCAATTGCCGAGTATTTCACCCAGGTAGGCCGACGTTCTGTCGACTATGCCGGTTTTAATCTGCTGTTGGGCACCGCAGATCAGCTCTGGCATTTCAATTCCGGGGACCTGGCGCCGCAACCGCTGAGCGCGGGGATTTATGGTTTGTCCAACGGCGGGCTGGATACGCCGTGGCCCAAACTGCTCAAAGCCAAGGCCGCGCTGGCCGAGGTGCTGGACAACCCGCAGCCACAAGCGCTGCTGGCGTTGCTCAAGGACCCGCAGACGGCCCCGTTCAGCGAACTGCCGGACACCGGCGTAGGTCTGGCCACGGAGAGTCTGCTGTCGAGTGTGTTTATCACCAGCCCCAGCTATGGCACCCGTGCCAGTACCGCGCTTATTGTGAATGCAGACGGGTCAAGGGTGATGGTGGAACACAGCTTCGGGCCGCATGGGGGGCGGTTGGGAGAGGTAAGGCTGGCGGTGTGACGCTAGCCCTCACCCCAACCCTCTCCCCGAGGGAGAGGGTTGGGGTGAGGGCGCTTTTCAGTAAGGCTTGATCGCCGCCGGGTTCATCATGCGGGTCAGGCCCATGTTTTTCAGCGCCAGTTGAATGGTGCTGCGAATGACCTGCGGGTTGTCGATGGTCATCACTTCGGCCAGCAGTTCCTTGGCGCGACTCAGGCTGACCTGACGCAGCATCCATTTCACCTTCGGCAAGTTGGTGGCGTTCATCGACAGGCTGTCAAAGCCCATCGCCATCAACAGGATCGCCGCCGCAGGGTCACCGGCCATTTCTCCACAGATGCTCGCCGGCTTGCCTTCGGCATGGGCGTCACGCACCACCGACTGCAGGGCCTGCAGCACCGCCGGGTGCAGATAGTCGTACAAGTCCGCCACGCGTGGGTTGTTGCGGTCCACAGCGAGCAAATACTGGGTCAAATCGTTGGAGCCCACCGAGAGGAAGTCGACCTGACGGGCCAGCTCCTTGGTCTGATAAACCGCAGCCGGGATTTCGATCATCACCCCAATAGGCGGCATCGGCACGTCGGTGCCTTCGTCGCGCACTTCACCCCAGGCGCGGTGCAGCAGGTGCAGGGCTTCTTCGAGTTCGTGGGTGCCCGAGATCATCGGCAGCAAGATACGCAGGTTGTTCAGGCCTTCACTGGCCTTGAGCATGGCCCGGGCCTGCACCAGAAAGATTTCAGGGTGGTCGAGGGTCACGCGAATCCCGCGCCAGCCCAGGAACGGGTTTTCTTCCTTGATCGGGAAGTAAGACAGTGACTTGTCGCCGCCGATGTCCAGGCTGCGCATGGTCACCGGTTGCGGATGGAAGGCAGATAATTGCTCGCGATAAATCGCCAGCTGCTCCTTTTCGCTGGGAAAGCGCTGGTTGATCATGAACGGCACTTCGGTGCGGTACAGACCTACGCCTTCAGCGCCACGCTGTTGTGCTCGCGCCACATCGGCCAGCAGGCCGGTATTGACCCACAGCGGCATGCGATGCCCGTCAGGGGTGATGCAGGGTAGCTCGCGCAGGGCATCAAGCCCCAGGGACAGCTGGCGCTCTTCCTCGACCACCTCGGCGTATTGCTTGCGCAGCACTTCGCTGGGGTTGGTATAGACCTCGCCGTGGTAGCCGTCGACGATCATCTGGATGCCGTCGACCCTGGAGTACGGCAGGTCGACCACGCCCATCGCCGTCGGGATACCCATGGCGCGGGCCAGGATGGCAACGTGGGAGTTGCCCGAACCCAGTACCGACACCAGGCCTGCCAGCTTGCCTTCGGGCACTTCACCGAGCATGGTGGCCGTCAGCTCTTCGCTGACCAGAATGGTGTTGTCCGGGTAGACCATGGTTTGCTGGCGATCATGCTGCAAATAGGCCAGCAGACGACGGCCAAGGTCACGCACATCCGACGCCCGCTCACGCAGGTAGTCGTCGTCCATCAGTTCGAAACGGTTGACGTGATCGGTCACGACCTGGCGCAGCGCGCCCTGGGCCCATTGACCGGTCTTGATGACATTTTTGACTTCGCTGCCCAGCGACGCATCGTCGAGCATCATCAGGTACACATCGAACAATGCCTGTTCTTCGGGGCGCAACTGGGTGGCGAGTTTCTTGGACACCGCGCGCATATCGTTGCGCACGCCTTCCAGGGCGGTCTTGAACAACGCAATTTCGGCGGGGATATCGGTGATGGTCTTGTCGGGCACCACATCCAGATCCGCGGGTGGCAGCATCACCACGGCGGTACCCACGGCAGCGCCCGGCGAACCCGGTACGCCGACGAACTTGGCTTCCTGGATGCCCTTGCCCTGACGGCCCAGGCCACGAATCGAACCCGTGGCTTCGGCGTGGGCAATAACCCCGGCCAACTGGGCGCTCATGGTCACCAGGAAGGCTTCTTCACCTTCGTCGAACTGACGGCGCTCCTTTTGCTGAATGACCAGGACCCCGACCACGCGCCGGTGGTGGATGATCGGCGCGCCCAGGAAAGAGGCATAGCGCTCCTCTCCGGTTTCGGCAAAGTAGCGATAGCGCGGGTGATCGGCGGCGTTTTCGAGGTTCAGAGGCTCTTCACGGGTGCCCACAAGGCCGACAAGGCCTTCGTTGGGCGCCATGCTGACTTTGCCGATCGAGCGCTTGTTCAAGCCCTCGGTGGCCATCAGGACAAAGCGGTTGGTCTCTGGATCAAGCAAATAGACCGAGCAGACCTGGCTGCTCATGGCCTCTTTGACGCGCAACACAATAATCCCCAACGCCGCCTTGAGATCCTTGGCGGAGTTAACTTCCTGGACGATCTTGCGCAGCGTATTGAGCATGGCTCGGGGTCGAACTCCGTGTCAGGCGCGCGTTAAAAGGCGCGGGGCAAGCTCTTTGAGAGCGCGACGGTAGACCTCGCGCTTGAATGTCACCACCTGGCCCAACGGGTACCAATAACTGACCCAACGCCAGCCATCGAACTCCGGTTTACCGGTCAAATCCATCCGCACCCGTTGCTCGTTGGAGACCAGGCGCAGCAAAAACCACTTTTGCTTCTGGCCGATGCACAGCGGTTGGCTGTGGGTACGTACCAGGCGTTGCGGCAAACGATAACGCAACCAGCCTCGCGTGCAGGCGAGTATTTCTACATCTTCGCGTTCAAGGCCAACTTCTTCGTTCAGCTCACGGTACAAGGCGTCTTCCGGCGTTTCGTCAGGGTTGATGCCACCCTGTGGAAACTGCCAGGCGTCTTGATTGATACGGCGAGCCCAAAGTACCTGACCAGCGTCATTTGTCAGAATAATCCCGACATTAGGGCGGAAACCATCGGGGTCGATCACGGCAACAACCTCGCAAACGCATGTCGCCGCATTGTTCCACAAAGGTTGTGAAAGCAGCAACGCGCCTTCCTGCCTTATGTGCACTCTTGTTAAAAGACCGTATTCTTGTGGCCTTTTCTCAGGCAACTCAACGGGTAACCTCAATGCGTCTGGCTTTATTCGACTTGGACAACACCCTCCTGGGCGGTGACAGCGATCACGCCTGGGGCGATTACCTGTGCCGCCGGGGCATTCTCGACGGCGACGCCTACAAGGCGCGCAACGACGCGTTCTATCAGGACTACCTGGCCGGCAAGCTGGACAACGCCGCCTACCTTAATTTCAGCATGGAAATCTTTGGCCGCCATGACATGGCGCAACTGGATCAATGGCACCGCGAATTCATGCGCGACTGCATTGATGGCCTGATGCTGCCCAAGGCCCATGCCCTGCTGGCCAAACACCGTGAAGCCGGCGACACCCTGGTGATCATCACTGCCACCAACCGCGTGATCACGGCCCCCATTGCCGAAAAACTCGGCGTGGAACATTTGATTGCCACCGAATGCGAAATCATCGATGGCCGTTACACCGGTCGCAGCACAGACGTACCGTGCTTCCGTGAAGGCAAGGTGACACGCCTGAACCGCTGGATCGAAGAAAACGGCTACAGCCTGAAAGACAGCTACTTCTACAGCGACTCGATGAACGACTTGCCGCTGCTGGAGCAGGTTGATCATCCGGTGGCGGTCGACCCGGATCCGAACTTGCGGGCGGAGGCCATCAAGCGTGGCTGGGAAGTCATCTCGCTGCGCGACTGACACACAACCTGTGGGAGCGGGCTTGCTCGCGATAAGATCGCCGCGGTTTTTCTGCAAGACCGCAGTGATGCCATCGCGAGCAATCCCGCTCCCACACAAGCACGTGTGCTTAAACCGGCTTGGCGCCCATCAATCCCGCGATGGCGATAAAGCAGACTGCACAAAAAATGGCCAGCACCAGGGTAAACCACGGGTATCTGGCCATTCGCCCCAAGCGCAGACGGTTAAGGCGCACCACCAGCCACAGCCAGCTCAGGCTGCCGAGCAGGTACAAACAACTGCCCGCCAGCAGCCATATCTGGCTCAACGGCCAACCGGCCAGATGCACCAGAAACCAGCCACTGACGGGCAACGCCAGCAGACACAGGCCCATCAGCGCCCAAACATAACTCCAGGGCCGCTGCACCACTCCGCCTGACAGGTTTTTATCCCCTGCCCGCCAGCGGCGAATTACCACAACCAGCAAG
The DNA here is from genome assembly GCF_035019225.1 of Pseudomonas sp. CCC4.1. Lineage (NCBI taxonomy): Bacteria > Pseudomonadati > Pseudomonadota > Gammaproteobacteria > Pseudomonadales > Pseudomonadaceae > Pseudomonas > Pseudomonas sp. CCC4.1. The sequence continues at coordinate 21,346 of NZ_JASJWL010000070.1, forward strand.
GCAATGGCGCTGACAAACAGCAGCAGTGTCGACACGCCATGCAGCAGTTTTAACGCTGTGAACGTTTCCATTTGATTAATCCCTTGAGCCGTTCAATCAGCGTAGCGCCTATCAGCCAAGAAACAGCTGGTAGGCAGGGTTATCGCTCTCATCCCAGTACGGGTAGCCGATTTCTTCCAGCGCCGCCGGCACCAGGTGGCGCTCGTCCGCCGGTACCTGCAGGCCGGCCATGACCCGGCCATCCGCCGCGCCGTGGTTGCGGTAATGGAACATCGAGATGTTCCAGCGCCCGCCCAGCTTGTTGAGGAAGTTGAACAGCGCCCCCGGCCGCTCCGGGAACTCGAAACGGAACAGCAACTCATCGCTGACCTTCGCAGCATGGCCGCCAACCATATGACGGATATGCAACTTGGCCAGCTCGTTCTCGGTCAGGTCGACCACCGGGAAGCCCTGCTCAGTCAGACTGACCAGCAGCGCGCTGCGGGGATCGTTCTCGGGGTGGGTCTGCACGCCAACGAAAATGTGTGCTTCGCTGCCAGTGTGGTAGCGGTAGTTGAACTCGGTGATCTGACGCTTGCCCACGGCCTGACAGAACGCCTTGAAGCTACCCGGCACCTCAGGAATGGTCACCGCAATGATGGCTTCACGGCCTTCACCCAGCTCGGCCCGCTCGGCCACATGACGCAGTCGGTCAAAGTTGACGTTGGCACCGGAGTCGATTGCCACCAGGGTCTGGCCGCGCACGCCGCGCTGCTCGACGTACTTCTTGATTCCGGCCACGCCCAGCGCACCGGCAGGTTCGGTGATCGAGCGGGTATCGTCGAAGATATCCTTGATGGCTGCGCAGATCTCGTCAGTGCTGACGGTGATCACTTCATCCACATAGTCCTTGCAGATATCGAACGTGTGCTGGCCAATCTGCGCCACGGCCACGCCGTCGGCGAAAATCCCCACGGTTGGCAGCACCACGCGCTCACCCGCCGCCATCGCGGCTTGCAGGCAGTTGGAGTCATCGGGCTCGACACCAATGATCTTGATGTCCGGGCGCAGGTACTTCACATACGCCGCAATACCGGCAATCAGCCCGCCGCCGCCCACCGGTACGAAGATCGCATCCAGCGGCGCCGGGTGCTGGCGCAGAATTTCCATCGCCACGGTGCCCTGCCCGGCAATGGTGTGCGGGTCATCGTAGGGGTGAACGTAGACGTAGCCTTCTTTCTCGACCAGTTGCAGCGAGTAGGCCAGCGCCTCGGGGAACGTGTCGCCATGCAGCACCACAATGCCACCACGGGAGCGCACGCCTTCGACCTTGATCTCGGGGGTGGTCTTGGGCATCACGATGGTCGCTTTGACCCCCAGCACCTTGGCCGCCAGGGCCAGGCCCTGGGCGTGATTGCCCGCTGACGCCGTCACCACGCCGCACGCGCGCTCGGCGTCGGTCAGGTGCATCAGTTTGTTGTAAGCGCCACGAATCTTGAACGAGTACACCGGCTGCAAATCTTCGCGCTTGAGCAAAATCTGGTTGCCCAACCGCTGGGTAAGCTGGTTGGCAGCTTGCAGTGGGGTTTCTACGGCAACGTCATAAACGCGCGAGGTGAGGATCTTCTTAACGTACTGTTCGAGCATCGGAAAGCTTCACTGGGCGGGTTGGCAGGGACCAAGGAGTCTACCCCAGCGTTTGCGCAGGCGACCATACGAATCCAAAGGTTTTAAAGCCTTGGGTTATACTCAGCTCCTTTCTTTTTCCCCCTTCCCGCCCCGGAGCCCGCATGACCCAGGATCAACTCAAACAGGCCGTAGCCCAGGCTGCTGTCGACTTCATCCTTCCAAAACTGGATGACAAGAGCATCGTCGGGGTCGGTACCGGCTCCACTGCCAACTGCTTTATCGATGCCCTGGCCCAGCACAAGGGCGCATTCGACGGCGCGGTTGCGAGCTCCGAAGCCACCGCCGCGCGTCTCAAGGGCCACGGCATTCCGGTGTACGAACTGAACACGGTCAGTGATCTTGAGTTCTACGTTGATGGCGCCGATGAAAGTGACGAAAACCTCAACCTGATCAAGGGCGGTGGCGCAGCCCTGACCCGCGAAAAAATCGTCGCTGCCGTGGCCAAGACCTTTATCTGCATCGCCGATGCCAGCAAGCTGGTTCCGGTGCTGGGCGCATTCCCGCTGCCAGTCGAAGTTATCCCGATGGCCCGCAGCCACGTGGCTCGCGAGCTGGTAAAACTGGGCGGCGATCCGGTGTACCGCGAAGGTGTGGTTACGGACAACGGCAATATCATCATTGACGTGTTCAACATGCAGATCACCAACCCGGTTGAGCTGGAGCGTCAGATCAACGCCATCGTCGGTGTTGTGACCAACGGTCTGTTCGCCGCCCGCCCGGCCGACCTGCTGTTACTGGGCACGCCTGAGGGCGTGAAAACCCTGAGCAAGTAACTGCGCCAGCAGGAAAATTTCAACTGTGGGAGCGAGCCTGCTCGCTGTCTCTTATACACATCTCCGAGC
>NZ_JASJWL010000071.1:0-23391 GCF_035019225.1 Pseudomonas sp. CCC4.1
CGCAGCGGTAGTTCAGTCGGTTAGAATACCGGCCTGTCACGCCGGGGGTCGCGGGTTCGAGTCCCGTCCGCTGCGCCATATTCTGAACACAAGCCCCTTGAACGCTTGTGATCAACAAAAAGCCTGCCTTGTGCAGGCTTTTTTGTGTACGCATGTTTTCTTTGATTGATAAAAAATTCAAATAAAACAACCACTTACGCAAATAGTGTGAGACAATGCGCCCCGCAACGAAAGTGAAGTACAAGGGTGATTAGCTCAGCTGGGAGAGCATCTGCCTTACAAGCAGAGGGTCGGCGGTTCGATCCCGTCATCACCCACCACTTGCTTTCAATGTTACGCGCAGCGGTAGTTCAGTCGGTTAGAATACCGGCCTGTCACGCCGGGGGTCGCGGGTTCGAGTCCCGTCCGCTGCGCCATATTCCGAACACAGGCCCCTTGAACGCTTGTGATCAACAAAAAAGCCTGCTTAGTGCAGGCTTTTTTGTGCGCGGGTGTTTTGTGGTGTGTGGGGTTTAGAAATCCCAGCGCGTGGTCACCATCACATTGCGAGGGTCACCGTAGTACGACGAGTTATAAAAACCGATATTGGTGTAATACGACTTGTCGAATGCGTTGTTCAGATTGACCGTGGCCGACAGGTTTTTCGAAATCTGATAGCGCGCCATCAGATCAACCAGCCAGTATGGATCCTGGGAGAATTTTTCCACGGTGCCGCCCTTGTTCCAGTTGGTCAGCATCTGCCAGCCGGTGCTCTGCCAGCGAACGCCGCCGCCCAGGGTCAGTTTGTCCAGATCGCCGGTCAGCTTGTAGCTGGTGTACAGGTTGATCTGGTCTTCCGGTTCCCAGGTCGAGACCTTTGTGCCGCCCTGGTCACGGCTGACCTTGTGGGTGTACCCCGCCTGCAATTGCCAGCCTGGCATCAGTTCACCGGAGATCTCTGCTTCGTAACCCTTGGTCGTGGCCTTGATACCCTTGTAGGCGTAGTCGATGTCCGGGTTGGTCGGATTGCCGTTGTAGGCCATGTCTGCTTCAGGACGGTTGTCTTGATGCACTTCAAAGTAGGCCAGGCTTGAATTCAGGCGGCCATCAAAGAACTCGCCTTTCAGCCCCAGCTCGTAGTTGGTGCCTTCATCCGGCTCAAGCATCTTGTTGTCACGATCGCGGTAATACGACTGCGGCAGGAAAATCTCCGTGTAGCTGGTATAGGCCGAAATATTGTCATTGATGTCGTAGATCAGGGCTGCGTACGGCAGCACTTTGCCCGTGTCCTTGGCCTGGCTGGTGCCGGTCAGGGTGTAATTGGCCACCCGGGTGCCCAGCATCAGTTTAAGGTCGTCGGTCAGGCTGAAGCGGCCGGTCACGTAGGTACCGGTCTGGCGTGTTGTTTCATCGTTGTATGAAGTGACATTGCCCCAGTCCGGCTCAAGGCTGTTGCCTTTCCAGTTGTAGTAGTCGTAGGCGTTGTTGACCATATTGGCATTGGTGTAATCCTTGCCGGTCCAGTGTGATCTGGACACCGAGCCGCCGACGACCAGTTCATGTTCGCGCCCCAGCAGGCTGAACGGACCGGTGGCAAACAGGTCACCGCTATCACTGACGTATTCGCCGGTGTATTTGCGGGCGAGCATTTTTGCCAGCCCGGTAGTGGCGTCCGGGTCAAGCAGGGCGCCCAGCGGGGCGTTATAGCCGTTGATCTGGTGGTTGTACTGGCCTTTGACTACCCAGCCGTTGGCAAAGTTGTGTTCCAGGGTTGAGAACACCGTGCGGGTGTATTGCTCCCAACTGCTCCATTTGGCGCCATTGTTGAATGAGCGCGGGGTGCTGATCCGGTCACCTTTGGAGTTGAACAGTGATGCGCTACCTGACCAGCTGGAACCTTTGGGGTTGTTGTCCTGATAATCGGCACCCAGGGTCAGCAGGGTGTCGGGGGTCAGATCCACTTCAAGAATGCCGTAGTAAACCTCGCTGTCACGCTTGTAGTGATCCATGAACGAATGCTTGTCCTGGTAAGCCGCCACGGCCCGGCCACGCACATTGCCGCTCTCGGTTAATGGCCCGCTGACATCGATTTCGGAGCGGTAGTTTTCCCAGGAGCCTGCGCCCACATCGATATGGGCCTTGAATTCGCGGGTCGGTTTTTTGCGCACCATATTGATGGTACCGCCCGGTCCGCCAGCGCCGGTGAGCAGGCCGGTTGCGCCTTTCAGGATTTCGACCCGGTCATAGATGGCGGTGTCAGTCAGGGTGTGCCCGGCCGAGTACTGCGGGTCTTGCAAGATGGGGATGCCGTCGTACTGGAAGTTCTTGATCGCAAAACCACGGGAGTAATAGCTGGTGCGATCGCTGTCATAGGTGGCCACGGTGATGCCGGGGGTGTGGCGCATCACGTCATCGATGGAGTTCATGCCGAAATCGTCCATGGCCTGGCGGGTCACCACGGAAATGGACTGGGGGGTTTCCCTTGGCGTCAGTACCATGCGTGTTGCTGTCGCGATGGAGCCGGGGGTGTAGGAACCGGTGCCTTCGGTGATAGTCCCGAGCTGGTTGGCGCTGACCTGGGTGGCGCCCAACTCCAGTGCGCCGCCTGCCGCGGGCAGGGCGTCGAGCCTGTAGCCGTTGGCGCCTTTGACCATGGTATAGCCGCTGCCCCGCAACAAGGCTTCGAATCCGTCATGTTCGTTGTTGGCACCCTGCAGGCCCGGAGTCGACAGGCCTTCCAGGTTGCTCGACTGAAAAATGATCGCCACGCCGGCTTGTTGCGCGAAGCGGTTCAGTGCGTTGCTCAGCGGGCCTGCGGGTATGTCGTAGCTCTGTACGGCTGCAGTTTGTGCCTGGGCAGTGGCGGCGTATGCCACGCCAGCCGCCGACGCAACGATCAAGTGAATCGCCAGCGCAAGGGGTTTGTAGGAGGTCAGCATGGAAGACGTAGTCCTTTATGAGTCGTTGTTACCTACCTTGACGGCTGACTCGACAAAAGCGGAACGAATGGGAATTATTATTTTTCAGGGGTGTGCAACTGGCTGATCACAACCAGCCAGGGTGTGTAGGTTTTGATCTGCAGGGGCAAGGTGTCGGCGATCAGTTGCAACGCCCGGTCGGTATCGTCCAGAGGCAGTACAGCCGAGACGCGCAGGCCGGCCAGGGTGTTGCGATCAAACTGCAGGTGCCCGCGTCGATGGCGGGAAATTTCATCAAGCACCTGAGGCAGCGGCTGATCTTCAACCACCAGTTGATGGCGCTCCCAAGCCTGATCGATGCTGGCCGGGGAGATGCTGCCAGCCAGTTCGACCGAGCCCTGGCGAATCAGCGCCCGGGAGCCTGCACTCACCTCCAGGGTTTGCTGCTCGTTCGCGCTTTGCGCGGCGACGCGAGACTGCAACATGCTCAATACGGTGGTGTCACCCTGGCGCTTGACTACAAAGCGGGTGCCCAGGGCGCGCATGCTGCCTTGGGCTGTTTCCACGAAAAATGGCCGGGCGCTGTCATGGGCGACGTCGACCAGTACTTCACCTTGCAGTAGTTCAATGCGCCGCGCCTGGCCGTCAAAATGTACATTGAGCGCGCTGGTGCCGCTGAGGGTAATGCTCGAGTTGTCGGCCAGGCGCTGTGTTTTCCAGTCATTGGGGCCGGTGCTGATATCGGCCAGCCATTGCTCGGGATAATGGCTTTGCACCAGCAGGGTGGCCGGCAGGGCCAGGCAGCCGGCAATCAGCAGGGCGCGCAAGGCATGTTTGCGTCGGGTGACTGCCTTGCGCCCGGCAAATGCGGCATTGAGCGCTGCCTTGGCTGGCGTCGACTGCTGGCGCAACGCCTGTAGGCGGTTGATGACATCTTGCATGCGCCGGGCTGCGGCGGCGTGTTGCGGGCTTTGCTGTTTCCAGCGCTCGAATTCCAGGCGCAAGCCCTCGCTGAAGCCTTCCTCGTGCAGGCGAAGGATCCATTCGGCGGCTTGTTCGTCTATTGAATCGGGCTGTTCGGGCATGCGGGCTCAGGTGTTCAGGCTGTGGCTGCAATGCAGCAGGGCCTGGATAAGGTACTTGCGCACGGTGCGGTCAGACAGGCCCAGTTGCCGGGCGATTTGGCACTGGGTCAGGCCGTCCAGGTAATACAGCACAAAGGCCTGGCGGGCTTTGTCCTGCATGCCTTCGAGAATAAAGGCGATCTGCTCCAGGGCTTCCAGGGTGGTAAGAATTTGCTCGGGTGATTGATAGCCTTCGAGTGCCTCGGCGGTCAGCGCAAGTTCTTGCAAGTAGGCGTTTTCTATCTGTTTGCGGCGCACCTGATCGATGATCAGGCGGCGTGCCGTGGTGCTCAAAAAGGCCCGGGGCTCGCGCAGGGTGGCTACCGACTCGCGGGCATTGAGAATTCGGGCGAAGGTGTCCTGGGCCAGATCGGCGGCATTTTGCGCGCAACCGAGCTTTCTGCGTAGCCAGCCAAACAGCCAGCCGTGATGCTCGCAGTACAGTTCGGTAATAGCGCTCTGGTAGGACGGTTCACCCGAAGACATAGGACGCTGCCTAAATGTTATTGAGAATAATTACCAATTCTCAACGAAAGTCCGGGGTAAACGCAAGGCGGGCGATGAAATGTAACGGTCACTTGCAACTGTGGGAGCGGGCTTGCTCGCGATGGGATCGCCTCGGTGTGGCAGGTACACCGCGTTGTATCCATCGCGAGCAAGCCCGCTCCCACAGAGTGTGGAGGCGGGTGTTTTAGTTCTTCGCGATCAAATTGCCGGCATGCAGCCCGCATTCTTTTTGCGTGGCTTCTTCCCACCACCAGCGGCCTTCGCGCTCGTGCTGGTTGGGCAGTACCGGACGGGTGCAGGGCTCGCAGCCGATGCTGATAAAGCCGCGTTCATGCAGGCTGTTGTAAGGCAGCTCCAGCATGCGGATATAGCCCCAGACTTCCTCGCTGGTCATTTGTGCCAACGGGTTGAACTTGTACAGCGTGCGCTCGGGTGTGGAGAACGCGCCGTCAATTTCCAGGGCGGCAACCTGGCTGCGGGTGCCGGGGCTCTGGTCGCGGCGCTGGCCGGTGGCCCAGGCCTTGACCGTCGACAGCTTGCGTCGCAGCGGCTCGATCTTGCGTATGCCGCAGCATTCGCCATGGCCGTCTTTATAGAAGCTGAACAGGCCTTTCTCTTTGACGAAGGGTTCGAGCTTGCTTTGATCCGGCGAGATCAGCTCGATCTGGATCTTGTAATGTTCACGTACCTGTTCGATAAACCGGTAGGTCTCGGGGTGCAGGCGGCCGGTGTCGAGGCTGAACACCTTGACGTTCTTGTTGAGCTTCCAGGCCATGTCCACCAGCACCACGTCTTCGGCGCCGCTGAAGGAGATCCAGAGTTCGTCGCCAAAATGTTCAAAGGCGAGTTTGAGAATATCTTGCGGGGACTTGCTGGCGTATGTCGCGGCGAGTTCGGCGACGTCAAACGGATGGCTCATCAGGCGGCTTCCTGCAGTGAATGGCGCTGGGCGCTCTCTAGTCTCGTGATCTTATCAAAAAGCGCGGGCTACAGGGTTTGCAGCGTATCGAGCAGTACCTTCACTTTGGTGATGGATTCCTGGTATTCATCCTGCCAGTCGGAGTCGGCCACAATGCCGCCGCCGCCCCAGCAACTGATGCGCCCGTCCTTGACCAGCAGGCTGCGGATGGCGATGGAGCTGTCCATTTCGCCACGCACGTCGAGGTACAGCAGAGAGCCGCAGTAAATGCTGCGTCGGGTGGGTTCCAGCTCGTCGATGATCTGCATGGCGCGGATTTTCGGGGCGCCGGTAATCGAGCCGCCCGGGAAGCTGTCGCCAATCAGGTCCAGGGCGTCTTTGCCATCGGCCAGTTCGCCGATCACGCTGCTCACCAGATGATGGACGTTGGGATAGCTTTCGAGTGTAAACAACTGCGGCACGCTCACCGAACCGGTGCGGCAGGTGCGCCCCAGGTCGTTGCGCAGCAAATCGACGATCATCAGGTTTTCTGCGCGATCCTTGGGGCTGGCCAGCAGTTCGGCGGCGTTGGCTGCATCTTCGCGGCTGTCTTTGCCCCTTGGGCGGGTGCCTTTGATCGGTCGGGTTTCCACTTGATTCTGACTTATCCGTACAAAGCGTTCAGGAGAGAGGCTCAGGATCGCGTTGTCGCCCGCCAGGCTCATAAAGCCGGAAAAAGGTGTGGGGCAGGCCGCGCGCAATGCGCCATAGGCACTCCAGGCATCGCCCTCGCACTGGCCGCTGAAGCGCTGGGTGTAATTGACCTGATAGCAGTCGCCCGCCTGGATATACCGATGGATCTGTTCCAGAGCCTGCTGGTACTGGCTGGCGCTGATATCCGGTTGCATCGGTTGCTTGAGATTGAATGGCTTGTTGTGCGACGGGGCAGGCTGGCTGAACAACTGGATCAGGCGCTGGCGCTCTGCTGTTTCGAGGCTTGGGTGAAATACAAGCTGGCTGGTGGCTGCATAATGGTCACTGATCAGCGCCCAGGCATACAGGCCCAATTGGGCTTCGGGCAGGTGCAGGTCATCCCGGGCGTTGGCGGGCAGCTGTTCGAGTTGTCGGCCAAAGTCGTAACTCAGGTAACCGATCAGACCGCCAGCAAACGGCAGCTCGTATTCGTCCGGGAGGCTGGCAGCGCCCAGTTGCTTGAGGCCTTCACGCAGGCGTTGCAGAAAGTCGCGCCCCGACTCGTCTGGCTGCAGGGTCAGTTCCGCCTCAGGCCATGCGCTCATCAGGTCAAAGCGACCACGGTCTGCAGTGGGGCGGCCACTGTCGAGCAGCACGGCGCCGGGTGCATTGCGAATGGCCGAAAAATAGTCGGCAGGGTTGGCGAGGTAAGGCAGCGGGTGTACGGAGCAGGTCAACATGCGCAGCAAATCAGCCATCGGAGCGGGGGGCTGATTGTAGTCCTGTGCAGGGTTGCAAATCTATGCGGCTTGTGGGAACTGCGAGAACTGTGGGAGCGGGCTTGCTCGCGATAGAAGTGACGCGGTTTAGCAGGTAAAACGCGTTGATAGCATCGCGAGCAAGCCCGCTCCCAAAGGTGTGAAAACGCTTATTCGGGCGGGTGAATATGACCGAACAGTTCCTGGGCAAAGCGCACGCGCTCTTCCGGTGTTTCCTTGATGCCTTTGGCGGCCAGTTCTTCGAGGTGGGCCTCGACTGCGTGGGTGCGCAGGGTCAGGCCGCAATCGTTGGCAATCTGGATATTCAGCCCCGGACGGGCGTTGAGTTCCAGAATCAGCGGGCCTTTATCCTGATCGAGAACCATGTCCACGCCGATGTAGCCCAGGCCGCACAACTCGTAGCAACCGGCCGCCAGCTTCATGAAACCGTCCCAGTTGGGCAGTTGCACGCCGTCCACCGCGTTGGTGGTGTCGGGGTGCTTGCTGATGATGTTGTTCAGCCAGGTGCCACGCAGGGTCAGGCCGGTGGCCAGGTCGACGCCAACACCGATGGCGCCCTGGTGCAGGTTGGCCTTGCCGCCCGATTGCCGGGTAGGCAGGCGCAGCATGGCCATTACCGGGTAACCCATCAGCACGATGATGCGGATATCCGGCACGCCTTCGTAGCTGATGCTTTTGAAGATCTGGTCCGGGGTTACCCGGTATTCGATCAATGCCCGGTCCCGGTGACCACCCAGGGAGTACAGGCCGGTGAGGATGCTGGAAATCTGATGTTCGATCTCTTCATGGCTGATGATCTTGCCCGAGACGGTACGGAAGCGGTCTTCGAAGCGGTCCGCGATCACCAGAATGCCGTCACCGCCCGCGCCTTGTGCGGGCTTGATCACGAAGTCGTTGCGGTCACCGATGATGTCATCCAGCTTTTCGATTTCTTTCTCGGTGGAAATCACGCCGTACATCTCAGGTACGTGAATGCCCGCTTTGATTGCACGTTCCTTGGTGATGATCTTGTCATCCACAATCGGATACAGGCTGCGTTTGTTGTACTTGAGTACGTAGTCCGCATTGCGCCGATTAATGCCCATGATGCCCCGGGCTTCCAGGGCCTTCCAGGTCTTCCAGAAGCCGAACATCAGGAGTCAGCCTTCAAGAATGCTTTGAAGCGCACCAGTTCGGTCAGGCGGTAGCCACGATAGCGACCCATTGCCAGCATGAAGCCCACCATGATCAGCAGGATCGCCGGGAAGGTGAACACGAAGTACACCAGTTCCGGCACGCTCATGACCAGATACGCCAGTGTGGCTGCGAACAGGGTGCCGATCGCGACCTTCATGGCATGCCCGCCACCGCGCTCTTCCCAGGTGATCGACAGGCGCTCGATGGTCATCGTCAGAATCACCATCGGGAACAAGGCGACTGAAAGCCCGCGCTCCAGACCCAGCTTGTGGCTGAACAGGCTGATGGCCGCGATCAGGATAACGACAAAGGTCAGTACTACAGACAGGCGTGGCAGCATCTGCAGCTTCAAGTGTTCAAGGTAGGAACGTAGCGTCAGCCCAAGTGCGGTGATCACCGTAAAGAGGATGATGCCGAAGCCCAGTTGGGTCTCACGGAAGGCCAGGGCAATCAGTACCGGGGTGAATGTGCCCAGGGTTTGCAGGCCGATCAGGTTGCGCAGAATCAGGATCACCAGAACCCCGATCGGGATCATGACCATGATCATGAAGGTTTGCTGGGTCTGCAGCGGCAAGCCGTACAGTGAGTATTCGAGGAAGTTGGCGTCGGTGTTTTCGTCGGTCAGCTTGGCCAGGCGAATGGCGTTCATTTCGCTGTTGTTCAGGCTGAAGGTAACGTTGGCTTTTTTGCCGCCATCGACGGTTACCATCGGTTCGTCGCCGATCCACCACAGCAGGCGGTCGGATGGCAGGCCCTGTTCGCCGGTTTCCGGGTTGAAGTACAGCCAGTCGTTGCCGTTAAAGCTGCGCAGCCACAGTTCCGGAGTTTGCGGCTGGTCGGCCACCAGGCGGATGGTGTGGACTTTTTCCATTGGAACGTGGGCAATCGACAGCAGCAGTTCGATGATTTGTGCCTTGTGCGCAGTCGAAGGATCACCCGCCAGCAGCAGTTTCACGTTGTCATCATTGGCATTGCTGACGCGCTTGATGGTTTCGCTGATAAAGGTTTCGACATCGGCCGAGTGCTGGCGGATAGGTGCAAGCAAGGCTTCGGCGGCGATTTTTTCCGGGCCTTCCACGGCGATGCTGTCGCGGAACACCGGGCCTTTGACCTTGGTCTTGTCGCCCGAGTAGCGCTTGGTCAACACCAGGCGGTAGTACAGGGTTTGCTTGCCACTGACCCGGCGTGCCGACCAGGTGACCTTGCGGTTGCCGTCAACCCGGTTGACGCTCACTCCGTAGTTGTTGGAGATAAAGCTCTCGTTGAGGCTGACGTAGTCGCGGTTAAGCGGCGGCACGAACATCTGGATCTTGACCGGGTCTTTGGAGCTGGCGACGAACTCGACCTTGGCGTCGATATTCCACAAGTCGTCCGTGGCGTCTTCGGTCACAGGAATGCCGAGGACGAAAATCTGATAGGCCGTAATCGAAATGCCCAGCACCACAAGGATGGTGATCAAGATTTTCAGGTGAAGGGTAAGAGCGCGCATTTCAATTACTCTGCGGTTTGAGCGTTGGCGACGCAGGCAGGTTTGCCAGCAGCGTATTTAAGGCTTGGGTCGACCAGCGCATCAAAGCGTTTGAGCGCTTCGGAGCCAATCAACAGCGGGTATTGGAACGCACTTCTATCGGTCAAGTTCACTTCGATGGTGCGTAAAGCCTTGCCCATGCAGATTTCCAGGGAAATAACCGGGCGCGAGGTGTAGTTCTTGTCGGACTCAGGATCGTAATCACCCGAGCGTCGCTTGATCTTGCTGACACGGGCCAGCGGGCGTTCGATGGGGTGCGAGTGGGCATCATCGATGGCCAGGTAAAAGCGTACCCAGCTCTCGCCATCACGCTTGAAGCGCTTGATATCTCGGGCGCTGAGCGAGGCGGTCTTGGCGCCGGTGTCGAGTTTGGCCGCCACCTGCAGGTCGATACCTGCCAGTTCAGCGTATTCGTTGAGGCCGTACACGGTTTTTTCGCCAGCCAGGCTCAGGCCGGGTATGCACAGCAGGAAGGCGAGGATATAGAGGGGAAGCAATTTCATAAATCGAAGCACGTCTCTTGCAATCTTCAGTTCAAGGCGACTGGCAGGAGCGCAAGTTTCCTCGTGCGGCTGCCCTATGGATGAGGGCAGGGCGGATGCGGTCGGCATTCTAACATGATGGTTTTATGGCGCCAGCGCCGAGGCGCTTGCAAGCGGCGATCAACCCTGTCGATACAACCAAGGTCGTATTCTTGGATTGTCGACAATGTCGATTTATTCTTTGACTATCAGGGCTGAAATGGCTAATTTCAGCACTAATGATTTTCAAGGTGTCGACAATATGCTGCAAGCACTGGAGCCTGCCACGATCGCCCAGGACGACTCGGAAACCCTTTCCGAGAACGTTTTTCGGCGCATTCAGGCGGCTATTGTCAAAGGCGAAATCGCCCCGGGAAGCAAGATCTCCGAGCCCGAACTGGCGCGCACCTACGGCATCAGCCGCGGGCCATTGCGCGAAGCCATCCATCGCCTTGAAGGCCAGCGTTTGTTGGTGCGCGTCCCCCATGTCGGGGCGCGGGTCGTGTCGCTGAGCCATGCCGAGCTGATCGAACTCTACGAAATTCGCGAGTCCCTGGAAGGCATGGCCTGCCGCCTGGCCGCCGAACGCATGAGTGACGAAGACATCGCCGAGCTACGCCAGGTGCTCGAAACCCATGAGCGCGATGAGGCGTTTCAGGCGGGCGTCGGTTACTACCAGCAAGAAGGCGACTTCGATTTTCATTACAAAATTATTCAGGGCAGTGGCAATCGCACCCTGACGCAAATGCTCTGTGGCGAGTTGTACCAGTTGGTGCGCATGTACCGCATCCAGTTTTCCGCCACGCCCAACCGTCCACATCAGGCGTTTGCCGAGCATCACCGGATTCTCGATGCCATTGCCGATCGCGACGGCGAACTGGCCGAATTGTTGATGCGCCGACATATCGGCGCATCGAAACGCAATATTGCCCGTCATTACCAAGACGGTGCCCAGCAGACAGCCACTCCACGAGGTGAGTCATGAGCAATAAGAACAGTCCAGGCCAGCGTTTCCGTGATGCAGTTGCAAGCGAACATCCTTTGCAAGTGGTGGGTGCGATCAACGCCAATCATGCGCTGCTGGCCAAACGTGCGGGTTTCAAAGCCATCTATCTATCGGGTGGAGGCGTCGCCGCCGGGTCGCTGGGCGTACCTGATCTGGGTATTACGGGTCTGGACGATGTACTGACTGATGTGCGACGCATTACCGATGTATGTGATCTGCCATTGCTGGTGGACGTGGATACCGGCTTCGGCTCTTCGTTTTTCAACGTGTCCCGCACGGTCAAGTCGATGATCAAGTTCGGCGCTGCGGCGATTCACATTGAAGACCAGGTAGGCGCCAAGCGTTGCGGTCATCGCCCGAACAAGGAAATCGTTTCGCTGCAGGAAATGGTCGACCGTATCAAGGCCGCCGTCGATGCGCGTACCGATGACAGCTTCGTGATCATGGCGCGAACCGATGCGCTGGCGGTGGAAGGGCTTGAGTCAGCCCTGGAACGTGCCGCGGCCTGTGTTGAAGCCGGGGCTGACATGGTGTTCCCGGAAGCCATTACCGAGCTTGAGATGTACAAACTGTTTGCCAACCGGGTCAAAGCCCCGATCCTGGCCAATATCACCGAATTCGGTGCCACGCCGCTGTACACCACCGAGCAACTGGCCGGTGCTGACGTATCGCTGGTGCTGTATCCGCTGTCGGCATTCCGGGCCATGAACAAGGCGGCCGAAAACGTCTACACCGCGATCCGCCGCGACGGCACCCAGCAAAACGTGATCGACACCATGCAAACCCGCATGGAACTTTACGATGCCATCAACTACCACGAGTTCGAGCAGAAACTCGATGCGTTGTTTGCCGCGAAGAAGTAACAGAACACTGTGACTCTGTGGGCGCGGGCTTGCTCGCGATAGGGTCACCGCAGTGATTCAGGCAGACCGTGTTGCCTGAATCGCGAGCAGGCTCGCTCCCACACAGGTATGTATTGAACCCAGTAGTTGCCGAATCCCTAACAAATTCAAGATTGGAGAAGCGCAATGGCCGAAGCAAAAGTATTGAGTGGTGCCGGACTACGCGGCCAGGTGGCCGGGCAAACGGCCCTGTCCACCGTAGGCCAGGAAGGCGCAGGCCTCACTTATCGTGGTTATGACGTACGTGAACTGGCGGCCGAAGCACGCTTTGAAGAAGTGGCTTACCTGCTGTTATATGGCGAACTGCCTACCAGGACCCAACTGGCTGCCTACACGGCCAAGCTGCAAAAGCTGCGCGATCTGCCCCAGGCATTGAAAGAAGTGCTGGAGCGCATTCCCGCCGACGCCCACCCGATGGACGTGATGCGCACCGGTTGCTCGTTCTTGGGCAATATCGAGCCGGAGAAAGACTTCGCCGAGCAACAAGACAAGACCGACCGCCTGCTGGCCGCCTTCCCGGCGATCATGTGCTACTGGTATCGCTTCAGCCATGACGGCAAGCGCATTCACTGCGTAACCGACGAAGAGTCGATCGGCGGCCACTTCCTGCACTTGCTGCACGACAAAAAACCGAGCGAGTTGCACGTCAAGGTGATGAACGTGTCACTGATCCTTTACGCCGAGCACGAGTTCAACGCTTCGACCTTTACTGCCCGTGTTTGTGCCTCGACCTTGTCCGACCTGTATTCATGCATCACTGCAGCGATCGGCTCGCTGCGCGGCCCGCTGCACGGCGGCGCCAACGAGGCGGCGATGGAAATGATCGAACGTTTCGGTTCAGCAGAAGAGGCGGTGCAGGGCACCCTCGGCATGCTGGCGCGCAAGGACAAGATCATGGGCTTCGGCCATGCGATCTACAAAGACAGCGACCCGCGTAACGAAGTGATCAAGGGCTGGTCGAAAAAACTCGCCGACGAAGTGGGCGACACCGTGTTGTTCCCGGTCTCCGAAGCGATCGACAAAACCATGTGGGAACAAAAGAAGCTGTTCCCCAACGCCGATTTCTACCATGCCTCGGCGTATCACTTCATGGGTATCCCGACCAAGCTGTTTACCCCGATCTTTGTCTGCTCACGCCTGACCGGCTGGGCGGCGCATGTGTTCGAACAGCGTGCCAACAACCGCATTATCCGTCCGAGCGCCGAATACATCGGCGTAGAACAGCGCAAGTTCGTGCCAATCGAACGTCGCTGAGTGAGGCCACTGGCTCCCGCTGAAGGTGGGAGCCAGTTCCCTCTTTTGTAACTACCGTGATCGAGTCCTGCGCCAATGAATACTGAATTTCGCAAAACATTACCGGGCACCCGGCTGGATTATTTCGACACCCGTGCGGCCGTCGATGCGATCAAGCCCGGTGCGTACGACACATTGCCTTACACCTCCCGCGTACTGGCCGAAAACCTGGTACGCCGCTGTGATCCTGCCACCCTGAATGCATCGCTGAGCCAGTTGATCGATCGCAAGCGCGATCTCGACTTTCCGTGGTTCCCGGCGCGTGTGGTGTGCCACGACATTCTCGGCCAGACCGCGCTGGTCGACCTCGCCGGCCTGCGTGACGCCATCGCCCAGCAGGGTGGTGATCCGGCCCAGGTCAATCCGGTAGTGCCGACCCAACTGATCGTCGACCACTCGCTGGCGGTGGAATGCGGCGGCTACGACCCCGAGGCGTTCGAAAAGAACCGCGCCATCGAGGACCGTCGCAACGAAGACCGCTTCCACTTTATCGAGTGGACCAAAAAAGCCTTTAAAAACGTTGATGTGATCCCGCCGGGCAACGGCATCATGCACCAGATCAACCTGGAGAAAATGTCTCCGGTGATCCAGGTGCGCGACGGTGTGGCCTTCCCGGATACCTGCGTAGGCACTGACAGCCACACCCCTCACGTGGATTCGCTGGGCGTGATCGCCATTGGTGTCGGTGGCCTTGAGGCCGAAAGCGTGATGCTTGGCCGTGCCTCGTGGATGCGCCTGCCGGAAATCGTCGGCGTCGAACTGACCGGCAAGCTGCAACCGGGCATTACTGCCACCGATATGGTGCTGGCGCTCACCGAGTTCCTGCGCAAGCAGAAAGTGGTCGGTGCCTGGCTGGAGTTCTTCGGTGAAGGTGCCGCAGCGCTGACCCTGGGCGACCGTGCCACCATTTCCAACATGGCTCCGGAATACGGCGCCACGGCTGCGATGTTTTACATCGACCAGCAAACCATCGACTACCTCAAGCTGACTGGTCGTGAAGATCAGCAAGTGCAACTGGTGGAGAACTACGCCAGGGTCAGCGGCCTGTGGGCCGACAGCCTGAAGGGTGCGCAGTACGAGCGCAGCCTGAGCTTTGACCTGTCGTCGGTAGTGCGCAACATGGCCGGACCGAGCAACCCGCACGCGCGCGTGGCCACCACTGACCTGGCGGCCAAAGGCATCGCCGGTCAATGGGACGAAGTGCCGGGGCAAATGCCCGACGGCGCGGTCATCATCGCGGCGATCACCAGCTGCACCAATACCAGCAACCCGCGCAACGTGATCGCTGCGGGCTTGATGGCGCGCAATGCCAACCAGCTTGGCCTGAGCCGCAAACCGTGGGTCAAAACCTCGCTGGCACCGGGCTCCAAAACCGTGGCCCTGTATCTGGACGAAGCCGGTTTGACCCATGAACTGGAAAAACTGGGGTTTGGCGTGGTGGCATTTGCCTGCACCACCTGCAACGGTATGTCCGGTGCCCTGGACCCGGCCATCCAGCAGGAAATCATCGACCGCGACCTGTACGCCACGGCTGTACTGTCGGGCAACCGCAACTTTGACGGGCGTATTCACCCTTACGCCAAACAGGCGTTTCTCGCCTCGCCGCCGCTGGTGGTGGCCTACGCGATTGCCGGCACTATCCGCTTCGATATCGAGAAAGATGTATTGGGCCTGGACGCCAATGGCAAGGAAATCCGCCTGAAAGACATCTGGCCGAGCGATGAAGAAATCGACGCCGTGGTCAAGGCCGCCGTGAAGCCGGAGCAGTTCCGCCAGGTGTATATCCCGATGTTCGCCATTCATGAAGACACCGGCCCGAAAGTCGAGCCGCTGTATGACTGGCGCCCGCAGAGCACGTACATCCGCCGTCCGCCGTACTGGGAAGGTGCGTTGGCCGGGGCTCGTCCGCTCAAGGGCATGCGCCCGCTGGCGGTACTGCCGGACAACATCACCACAGACCACTTGTCGCCCTCCAACGCCATCATGCTCGACAGCGCCGCAGGCGAATATCTGGCGAAAATGGGCTTGCCGGAAGTCGACTTCAACTCATACGCAACGCACCGCGGCGACCACCTGACGGCCCAGCGCGCGACCTTCGCCAACCCGAAACTGTTCAACGAAATGGTGATCGAGGACGGCAAGGTCAAACAGGGCTCCCTGACTCGCCTTGAGCCCGAAGGGCAGGTGATGCGCATGTGGGAAGCCATCGAAACCTACATGGAACGCAAGCAGCCGTTGATCATTATCGCGGGCGCCGATTACGGTCAGGGTTCGTCCCGTGACTGGGCGGCCAAAGGGGTGCGCCTGGCAGGGGTCGAGGCCATTGCGGCCGAGGGCTTTGAGCGTATTCACCGTACCAACCTGGTGGGCATGGGCGTGTTGCCACTGGAATTTTTGCCGGGCACCAACCGCAAAACCCTGCAAATCGACGGCAGTGAAACCTACGACGTGATCGGCGAACGCACCCCGCGTGCCACGCTGACCCTGGTGATCACCCGCAAAAATGGTGAGCGCTTGGAAGTGCCGGTGACCTGCCGCCTGGATACTGCGGAAGAAGTCTCGATCTACGAAGCAGGCGGCGTGTTGCAGCGTTTTGCCCAGGACTTCCTGGAATCGGCGACAGCCTAACCCCAGCGCCGGGGCCACGAGCCCCGGCAACTACAGGACTCAGTGATATGGCCTACGCAGCGCAAATCAGAATTCCCGCGACCTATATGCGTGGCGGCACCAGTAAAGGCGTGTTCTTCAGTCTGCTGGACCTTCCCGCCGTGGCTCAGGTACCGGGTGCCGCCCGTGATGCCTTGTTGTTGCGCGTGATCGGTAGCCCAGACCCTTACGAAAAACAGATCGACGGCATGGGCGCGGCCACTTCCAGCACCAGCAAAACCGTGATCGTCAGCAAAAGCCTGCGTGCGGATCATGATGTCGATTACCTGTTCGGTCAGGTCGCGATCGACAAGCCCTTTGTGGACTGGAGCGGCAACTGCGGCAACCTGTCTGCGGCGGTCGGGTCGTTCGCGGTCAGCAGCGGCCTGGTGGATACCGCTCGTATCCCCCGCAATGGTACGGCGGTGGTACGTATCTGGCAGGCCAATATTGGCAAGACCATCATTGCCCATGTGCCGATCACCGACGGTGCGGTACAGGAAACCGGCGATTTTGAACTCGACGGCGTGACCTTCCCGGCCGCAGAAGTGCAGTTGGAATTTATCAGCCCGGCAGCGGATGAAGAGGGGGCAGGCGGTTCGATGTTTCCAACCGGTAACCTGGTGGACGACCTTGAAGTACCGGGTGTCGGCACCTTGAATGTGACCATGATCAATGCCGGGATTCCGACTATTTTCGTCAATGCGCGGGATATCGGTTACAGCGGTGCAGAGCTACAGAACGACATCAACAGCGACCCGAAAGCCCTGGCCATGTTCGAAACTATCCGTGCTCACGGTGCGTTGCGCATGGGCCTGATAGACAAGCTTGAAGACGCGGCCAAGCGTCAGCACACGCCCAAGGTCGCCTTTGTTGCCGGGCCTGCGGACTACGTGTCATCCAGCGGCAAGCCGGTCAGTGCCCAGAGTGTGGATTTGCTGGTGCGGGCCTTGTCGATGGGCAAGTTGCACCACGCCATGATGGGCACCGCTGCGGTGGCCATCGGTACGGCTGCGGCGATCCCGGGCACGCTGGTCAACCTGGCGGCCGGTGGTGAACAGCGCGATGCCGTGCGCTTTGGCCATCCCTCGGGCACCTTGCGCGTGGGTGCCGAAGCCCGGCAGGTTGACGGCGAATGGACCGTGACCAAAGCCATCATGAGCCGCAGTGCGCGGGTACTGATGGAAGGCTGGGTGCGGGTGCCGGGTGATTCTTTTTGATCGGGTGAACCCTTTGCCCTCACCCCAACCCTCTCCCTCCGGGAGAGGGTTGGGGTGAGGGGCTTTTGATTCTGATACATCAAACGGGCATTTAGACCCGCAAAATCACGATGAACCTGAGGATGGACACGACCCTTACCCACTCTTTGGAGACTGCCCCATGAGCGCCAACGTCGACCTCAACAACCGCCCCGATTACGACAAGGTTTTGCAGGACATTGCCGATTATGTCCTGACCTACACCATCACCTCCCCCGAAGCCCTCGATACTGCCCGCAACTGCCTGATGGATACCTTGGGCTGCGGCCTGCTGGCGCTGCGTTTTCCGGAGTGCAGCAAGCACCTGGGGCCTTTCGTCGAGGGCACGGTTGTACCTTTTGGCGCGAGGGTCCCAGGTACTTCGTTTCGCCTGGATCCGGTCAAGGCGGCATGGGACATCGGCTGTATCGTGCGCTGGCTGGACTACAACGACACCTGGCTGGCGGCGGAGTGGGGCCATCCTTCGGATAATCTGGGCGGTATTCTGGCGGTAGCCGATCACCTGTCGCAAAAACGTGTAGCCAATGGCGAAGCGCCGATGACGATGCGGGCGGTGCTCGAAGCAATGATCATGGCCCATGAGATTCAGGGCGTGATTGCCCTGGAAAACTCTTTCAATCGTGTTGGCCTGGACCATGTTCTGCTGGTCAAGGTCGCCTCGACGGCGGTGTGCGCCAAACTGATGGGCGCCACTCGCGAGCAGTTGCTGTCGGCGCTGTCCCATGCTTTTGTGGATGGGCAGGCGTTGCGCACCTATCGTCATGCGCCGAACGCCGGATCGCGTAAATCCTGGGCCGCCGGGGATGCGTCGAGTCGCGGGGTGCGTCTGGCTGACATTGCGTTACGCGGTGAAATGGGCATCCCCGGGGTGCTGACGGCGCCGCAATGGGGCTTCTACGATGTGCTGTTCAGCCATACCAACAAGGATCTGGCGCTCAAGCCCGAGGATCAGCGCCAGTTCAGCCTGAGCCAGCCCTATGGCACCTATGTAATGGAAAACGTGCTGTTCAAGATCAGCTTCCCGGCCGAATTCCATGCGCAGACTGCGTGCGAAGCAGCGGTGACCTTGCATCCCCAGGTCAAGGACCGCTTGCACGATATCGAGAAAATCGTGATTACAACCCACGAATCGGCGATTCGGATCATTTCCAAGCAAGGCAAATTGGCCAACGCGGCGGACCGTGATCACTGTATTCAATACATGACCGCGGTACCGCTGGCGTTTGGCAATCTGATAGCAGAACACTACGAAGATGATTTTCACGCGGCCCACCCGATCATCGACCAATTGCGGGAAAAAATGGTAGTGGTCGAAAATCCGCGCTACACACGCGAGTACCTGGAGGCAGACAAACGCTCAATTGCCAATGCCATCGAGGTTTTTTTCAGCGATGGCACCAGCACCGGGCAGGTGGAAGTGGAATACCCCATTGGCCATCGTCGGCGTCGTGATGAGGGGATTCCATTGCTGGAGGACAAGTTCAGGGCCAACCTGGCCACCCGTTTTGTGAGCCAGCGGTGTGCGCAGATTTTTACCCTGTGCAAGGATCAGCAGGCGCTGGAGGCCACGCCGGTTAACCGGTTTGTGGACCTGTTGGTGATTTGAGCCAGAAGTGGGAGCGAGCTTGCTCGCGAAAGGGCTTTACCGGCTTCGCGAGCAGGCTCGCTCCCACAGGTTTCATGTGTTCAGGGCTGTTATTTAAACCGCCGCTCCACGCCTTTTTCGACCAGGATCTTGGCCGATATTTCTTCCACCGAGAAATGCGTGGAGTTGATATGCGGAATGTTTTCGCGCTGAAACAGGCGTTCAACTTCGCGCACTTCAAATTCACACTGGGCAAAGCTGGAGTAGCGGCTGTTGGGCTTGCGTTCGTTGCGGATGGCCGTCAGGCGGTCCGGGTCGATGGTCAGGCCGAAGAGCTTGTGTTTGTGTTCACGCAGGGCAGCCGGCAGCTTGAGGCTTTCCATGTCGTCATCGGTCAGCGGGTAGTTGGCAGCGCGGATGCCGAATTGCATGGCCATATAAAGGCAGGTCGGGGTTTTGCCGCAACGGGACACGCCAACCAGGATCAGGTCGGCCTTGTCGTACTTGTGTGTGCGGGCGCCGTCATCATTGTCGAGGGCAAAGTTCACCGCCTCGATGCGCTCCATATAGTTGGAGTTGTGGCCAATGGAGTGGGACTTGCCCACCGAATACGAGGAATGTTCACCCAGCGCCTGCTCCAGTGGAGCAAGGAAACTGGAGAAGATGTCGATCATGAAACCATTGGACGTGGCGAGGATTTCGCGAATGTCCTGATTGACGATAGTGTCGAAAATTATCGGGCTGAATCCGTCTTTTTCGGCGGCGTTATCGATTTGTTGTACCATTGCCCGCGCTTTTTCCACGCTGTCTATGTAGGGGCGCGTGAACTTGCTGAAGGTCACATTTTCGAATTGTGCCAGCAAACTCTGGCCCAGGGTTTCGGCAGTAATACCGGTGCCATCGGATATAAAGAAAGCAGATCGTTTCATTTGCGCCTTGGGCCTTAAGCTGGTGACGATTCTTGGATATGATAGGCGCGCTTTTGTCGCGCTACATGACAGGCAGTGTCACTTATTTTCCAGGTCCAGGCCACAATCGCTGTGATGCCTCATGATGAGGATCCAGCGCCCTGAGCTTTTCCCAACACCGTTAGTGGAGAGATCACCTTGGTAGAGTACGTAGTTTCCCTCGATAAGCTCGGCGCCCATGACGTGGAGCATGTGGGGGGCAAGAACGCATCCCTCGGCGAGATGATCAGTAATCTTGCAGGCGCTGGTGTTTCAGTTCCCGGTGGCTTCGCCACGACTTCTCAGGCATATCGTGATTTTCTCGAACTGAGTGGTTTGAACGACCAGATCCACGCTGCGCTGGATGCGCTCGATGTAGATGACGTCAATGCCCTGGCCAAAACCGGTGCCCAGATCCGTCAATGGATCATGGAAGCCGAGTTCCCGGAGAAGCTTAACGCCGAAATTCGTACCGCCTTTGCCGCTTTGTCCCAGGGCAACCCTGACATGGCCGTTGCCGTGCGCTCCTCGGCCACCGCCGAAGACTTGCCGGACGCGTCCTTTGCCGGTCAGCAAGAAACCTTCCTGAATATCCGTGGCGTTGAAAACGTCATTCGTGCGGCCAAGGAAGTATTTGCCTCCCTGTTCAACGACCGCGCTATTTCTTACCGCGTGCACCAGGGCTTTGACCACAAACTGGTCGCCCTGTCTGCAGGCGTACAGCGCATGGTGCGCTCCGAAACCGGCACCGCGGGCGTGATGTTTACCCTGGACACTGAATCAGGCTTCCGTGATGTAGTGTTTATCACCGGCGCCTACGGCCTGGGTGAGACCGTCGTGCAAGGTGCGGTAAACCCGGACGAATTCTACGTTCACAAACAAACCCTGGAAGCGGGTCGCCCTGCGATTCTGCGTCGTAACCTGGGCAGCAAAGCCATCAAGATGATCTACGGCGACGAAGCCAAGGCCGGCAAGTCGGTCAAGGTGATCGACGTTGAAAAGGCCGATCGCGCGCGTTTCTGCCTGACCGATGCTGAAGTCAGCGAACTGGCCAAGCAAGCCATGATCATCGAGAAGCACTACAAGTGCCCGATGGACATCGAGTGGGCCAAAGACGGCGATGACGGCAAGCTGTACATCGTACAGGCGCGCCCGGAAACCGTGAAAAGCCGCAGCGCCGGCAATGTCATGGAGCGCTACCTGCTCAAGGAAACCGGTACGGTACTGGCTGAAGGCCGCGCCATTGGCCAGCGTATCGGTGCAGGCAAGGTCCGCATCATCAAGGACGTGTCGGAAATGGATAAAGTCCAGTCGGGCGACGTACTGGTCTCCGACATGACCGACCCGGACTGGGAACCCGTGATGAAGCGCGCCAGCGCCATCGTCACCAACCGCGGCGGTCGTACCTGTCATGCGGCGATCATCGCTCGCGAGCTGGGTATCCCGGCCGTGGTGGGTTGCGGCAACGCCACCCAGCTGTTGAAAGACGGCCAGGGCGTTACCGTTTCGTGCGCTGAAGGCGATACCGGGTTTATCTTTGAAGGCGAACTGGGCTTCGATATCAAGAAGAACTCCGTGGACGCCATGCCGGACCTGCCGTTCAAGATCATGATGAACGTCGGCAACCCGGACCGTGCCTTTGACTTCGCGCAATTGCCGAACGCCGGTGTGGGCCTGGCCCGTCTGGAGTTCATTATCAACCGCATGATCGGTGTACACCCCAAAGCCCTGCTGAACTACGATGGCCTGCCACAGGAAATCAAGGACAGCGTCGACAAGCGCATCGCCGGCTACAACGATCCGGTGGGCTTCTACGTCGAAAAACTGGTTGAAGGCATCAGCACCCTGGCCGCCGCTTTTGCACCGAAAAAAGTCATCGTGCGCCTGTCGGACTTCAAGTCCAACGAATACGCCAACCTGATCGGCGGCAAGCTGTACGAGCCTGAAGAAGAGAACCCGATGCTGGGCTTCCGCGGTGCTTCGCGTTACATCAGTGAAAACTTCCGAGACTGCTTCGAGCTTGAATGCCGTGCGCTCAAGCGTGTGCGTAACGAAATGGGCTTTACCAACGTTGAAATCATGGTGCCGTTCGTCCGTACCCTGGGTGAAGCGAGCCAGGTGATAGATCTGCTGGCGGAAAACGGCCTCAAGCGTGGTGAAAACGGTCTGCGCGTGATCATGATGTGCGAACTGCCTTCCAACGCGATCCTGGCTGAAGAGTTCCTGGAGTTCTTCGACGGGTTCTCCATCGGCTCCAACGACCTGACTCAGCTGACCCTGGGTCTGGACCGCGACTCCGGTGTCATTGCGCACCTGTTTGATGAGCGCAACCCGGCGGTTAAAAAGCTGCTGTCCAACGCCATTCAGGCGTGCAACAAGGCTGGCAAGTACATCGGTATTTGCGGCCAGGGCCCGTCCGATCACCCGGATCTGGCGCTATGGCTGATGGAGCAGGGTATCGAAAGTGTTTCCCTGAACCCGGACACCGTTCTGGAAACCTGGTTCTTCCTTGCAGAGGGTCAGGCGCAGGCTTGAGTCGTTGAGCGTGGAGCAGGGCAGCCAAAGGGCTGCCCTGCTCTTTATAGGCAGTGGTAGGGCGAGTTCCTGTGTGAAATCGCCCTTTTTTGTGCAAGAGCATTATGCAAAGCAGCAGTCTCCTTTTTCCCGTTGCCCTGATCAGCGCTGAGCGTCGGGGCGATCTGAGCGAAGACGTTTATCGCTTGAAACCGGCCAACAGCCCGGATATTTCCGTTGAGCTGGTGGTGACCCGCCTGGGGATGGCCGACGACAGCCAGGTACGCGGCGTGCCGGTCATCCTGTTGCATGGCAGTTTTTCCAATCGGCGTTTTTGGTACTCGCCCAAGGGGGCAGGGCTAGGGGCGTTTTTGGCGCGTGCCGGGTTTGATGTGTGGCTGCCCGAAATGCGTGGCCATGGTCTTTCGTCACGAAATATTAGCTGGGCTAAAAATCGCGTGGCGGACTATGCCCGCTACGACTTGCCAGCCATCGCGGCATTTGTTCGCGAGCAAAGCGGGCAAGTTCCGCACTGGCTCGGCCATTCTCAGGGTGCCATCAGTTTGGCCGCGGCCTTGGGGGGCAAGTATCTGAGTGAACCGGATGTGGCGTCGGCGGCGTTTTTTGGCTGCCAGATCAATCGCCGTTACTGGTCACTGAAAATTCCTCCGATTGAGTGGGGTGCCTATCTGTTGTTGAAGCGCTTCAAGCAACTGTCGGGGACGCGACTCAAGCGTGGCCCGGAAGACGAGCCGGTCAGCATCGCCCTGGAAACCCTGCGCTGGAATGGTTTTATGGGGCGTTTCAAGGACGCCGAGCGCGACTGGTGGGCCGGTTTGGCCGAGGTTCAGGCCCCGGCACTGGTGGTGGCAGCGGTGGGTGATCGGCAAACGCCGGAGTGGGCGTGTCGCAAGCTGTTCGACCAGTTGGGCTCAGAACAGCGCAAGTTCGTGTCCCTTGGCCGTGAGCATGGCTTCAGCTCTGATTACAGTCACGTTGAAATGCTGGTCAGCCAGGCTGCGCAGCAGGAAGTGTGGCCATTGGTGCGTGATTGGCTGCTAAAAGGCACGACGAAATCGTTGTAGATACTCTGTTGCCTGTCTCTTATACACATCT
>NZ_JASJWL010000072.1:0-23075 GCF_035019225.1 Pseudomonas sp. CCC4.1
ACGCTGGTTGCTCATGGCACCTCCTAATGGGCCTCATTTTAAGGCTTGGAGGTGTCTACGAAACTAGGGGCGATTCATTACGGTGCCCCAGAGAGTTCCATTGGCACTTGTCATTGAATGTCATGCGCTTAAGGATGGATGCATTGTGATCGTTCCCCAAAGAGGCCATCTTGTCGGCAACGATGAGAGCAACTTCGGGTAACTCAAGGATCGCCTCGAAGGCGTCATAGACAAGATCTTTGAATTCATCCGAGACCCAGCCCGCATATTCAAGGGTTGCGCGTTTGGTCGCCCATGAGCCTGCACCATTGGAGCTGTGCAAATTTTGCATAGCTTCCATTCGTTTAGCCTGCTTGGTCCGCCACTGCGCAGGTCCGTTCTTTACTGGTAACTTTAAGGTTCGCCAGATATCAGTTAGGTCCCACTGCCCTGCATTATTGGCCTTGAATGCTTGACCTTCTATAATGATGACGTGCCCAGCGTGCTTATGTTTGATGTCAGTGATCATTTGTCTATTCCTCTTGTTTGCTCCCTCAGGTTCGCTCCCACAGCCCAGCGCAGAGACCCGACAAAGGTTCCGGACGGTGGCATGAAGAAGCAAACAGGAAGACTCTGCGATTATCTGTGTGATGCCCAGCGATGGGCGTGGTGTGTCTGTAGCCTTAGTGAGGGTTTTTACGACACAGCTTAACTAACTCTGTAGTTCTTCTTAAAGATTCATATAACAGGAAAGAGCATCTTAAAGTTTGTTCATTGAACTCTCTTAGAAAGAGGGTGATATTCATCACTAACCCTCTCTCATTGAAACTGGTCGATCTGGTGCCGATGCTTTTCCTTAAAGATGGTCTTGTAGTTCTTTTTAAGTATGCGGCATTTAATCAGAGGTCACGCAGGTCGTGATGTAGTTTCCTCAGCGCCTCTGTCGATGGTGGCTCCAACGTGTCCGTCCACGGTGACGCCCCAGCAATATAGAAGTCACCATTCATGGCAGCAATTAAGCATGCAGGGCTCGCTTTAACCAGTCTCGGCATTGCCAACTCGATAGCCTTCACGTATCGCTGGGACTGTCGCAGACCCAACCCCAAGAACTCCTGAACGGTTGCCGCTGTGATTACCGGAAGGCACGAAAGGATGCCGAACAGACGCTTCACGGAGAGCGGCTTAGAGGAACCA
Organism: Pseudomonas sp. CCC4.1; assembly: GCF_035019225.1. Lineage (NCBI taxonomy): Bacteria > Pseudomonadati > Pseudomonadota > Gammaproteobacteria > Pseudomonadales > Pseudomonadaceae > Pseudomonas > Pseudomonas sp. CCC4.1. The sequence continues at coordinate 1,174 of NZ_JASJWL010000072.1, forward strand.
CCTATTCCTATTGGTCGGTCGTGCCAGTCAAGCCGAGCGATCCCCTCAATGATGTCCGAAGCGAAGTATGGATATTGGCCAAATGCAGTTGACTGTCCAATGAGGCCCTCGAAAGGATTGACGATGTGAAGAGATGGTCGACCACGGCTACGCTTAATGGGTGCTACTACTGCTGGTGCTGAAGTTGTCATAATGAATGCTCCTAAGGTCAGTGGATTGCTGTGGCCTTAGTGAGGGTTATTAAATGACAATTGCTTCGGCGTTGTAGGAGCCGGTCTTGCGGATGGTTGGTAGGACCTCCTCTGTGACCCACTTGCGGAACGGCTCAGAGGCTGGTGCGTTACCCTTTAAAAGCATCCCGTAGACATCAGACTCATCAAACAGGGTTGTGGTAGTGCGCAAGGTGCGACCTTGATAGTCTTTAGGGAGACTCATGGCTTCCCGTGCCATCAGTCTTTCCAAAGAGAAACCGCGCAGGCCCTTTGAACGGTGAGCATTTGCAGCCCCAGCAGGGTCTTTTAGGCCAGCAGCACGGGCCACCTGAGTTGCCACAAAGAGCAGGTCATGCTCAGGGTGACCAACCAAAACGTCCAGTTCGATGCCCATAAAGTTACGTTACTGCTATTGGAAAACGAACGCTTTGGCCGTACCGCCAAGAACATACCAGCAGTTCCGATTCAAACCTGACTCCTTAGATATAGTCACATCGATAATACCGTCTGCGCCCTGAGCGAAAGCGGCTACTTTCAAGTCGATCAATACAGCAGCCTCACTGGGCGCTTCCTCAACAAAACTCCGATGACACCGCCCTGCCGAAACCTCACTCACAATTTGCGCACCTATTGGCAGAGATTCGTACTCCTTGATCGTACGGACTGCCTCTCGCTGATCTTTCAGGCTTGCATAAGACTGTTCGTTCCCTACCTGTAAATTAGAAGAGTGGCTCCCACAGCCCGAAACCAGACCACATAACATAATAAAACCACCAAGATGTAGACGCATCTTAAGCTCCTTGAACTAATCGTACGATCATAACTGAACGCCATTAAAGTGCCATCAAGGCTTTTACCAAACCATCAGCCATACGCCCCACTTCCACGGCACTCCCCGCACCATAAAGGTCATAACTGATAGACCCCGACGAGTGCCCAAGGATTGCCTCAGCGGTCCCCACAGGCACCTCAGCGGCCTTTAAGGCACCAGCCAATGAGTGTCGCAACGAGTGGAATGTTTGGGTCCGATCAGTTTTCAACTTCAAGACATCTCGAAGGGCCCCATTGAGCACGCCAGAGAATTGGCCAGCCCCCAGCGTGAACAGCCGAGTGTCGGACTTTTCGACAAACTCAAGGAACGCCTTTAGGTCAAACCCATAGGCCCCATCGGTCAAAGGTACGACCCTAAGTGAATGCTTAGTCTTAGCCGTTTTGCCGTCATTCCTATTGATGTCGATGACCCAGACACCTCCAACCTGCTTAACGTCAGCCTTGGTCAACTGCCTGAGCTCCTCGATACGGGTCCCAGTGATGGCCCCAAGGGACAAAGCCCAGCGCTGCCACGCATCGGCCTGGAGTGTCTTGGTGTGATCCATCAGAGCCTGTACTTGATCCTGAGAGAGCGCCTCACGCGAGCTGTCAGCGTCCTTAGAGAGCTTCAGGCCCTTGTCAAAACTCCTGTCGAGATAGCCGTTATGGACAGCCCAATCCATAACAGTTGATAGTCGGGTTAGCAGCTTGTTTACAGTGGAACCTTTGCGGTCCTCAAGGAGTTTTGCTTTGAGTACCACCATGTCAGCCCGAGTGTGCTCTTTAAGGTCGAGGTCTCCCAGAACAGCGCTGATAGCAGCACAAGACGACTTAACATCTCGCATAGTGCTGGCCTGTACGTTGTCCTTTTGCTCCGCCATATAGAGCCCTGAGAGATGTTCGAATGTCAGAGCCTCAGAAGCGTTTACAGATAGGGACAGACAAGGGGCTACAGGCGTGCCACAAGGGACACCTCTGAGTTCCTCAACGATCCCAACCAGCTTGCCCGGCCTCCCCTTCAAGCGCTCCTGAGCGGCCACAAGGATGTCCTCGGCTTTGCTCGCGGCCCTTTGTTGATCAATGGTCATTGGCCCCTTAGCTGATGCCTCACGAAGCGACAGACGTAGTTCGTCATAGATCATCTCGTAGGCCACCAGTGAGTCATCACCATGAGCCATGGTCAGGCACTCCTCAGCGATGTCTGCCAATCGTTCTCTGAGCTCATCCCATGTTGCCTCTGGGTTATCCAAGTGGAAAGCAGCGAGCGTCTTGAGGATGTCCTTGGAGATGGTCATAGCAGTGGCCTTGTCTGTGGTTCTGAGCGATAGCGTATAGAAACCCTTAGCGGTTCCTTGAGGGCGAAGGCGAAGGTAATAGCGACCAGACCGGCGATAGTGGTACGGCTTGGCGAGGGCAGTTTGTAACAGGTTTGTCCCAGTTAGGGAGTGGTGGTTGATGGTCATCGGCTGAAACCCCTGTATCCATTGGGTTTAGCCTCATATGGACGAGTTCTACAGCAACTACAAGGTCAGCCGTGACCTGATCGAGTTGCGCAACCTGGCGCAAGTGGCCGAGTTGATGATCCGCAGTGCCATGACCCGCAAGGAGTCGCGCGGCCTGCACTACACCCTCGACTACCCGCACATGCTCCCCGAAGCGCTGGACACTATTCTGGTGCCAGCCACCTACGCCGACTGAACTTCAGTCGCACGCGCAGGCGCCGGTGCTGATCCGGTGCCAGCGCGGCGGCCGGAATGCACACCGCACGCACCCGCCGCTCACCCGGCAAGCGAAAGCGCACCACTACCACCAGGGGTAGCGCCAGGCTGTCACGGCGCAGTTGCACGGCCTGCCAGCCTTGGTCACGACTCCACAACTGCCAGCCATCAACATCATGACGCAACCGGGTAATGGCACTGCCATGGGTCAGGCGGATATGCCTTGGCAACACCCAGGCCCCGTGAGCCAGACACAGCAATGCGCCGAGCAGGTGTGCCCAGGCAGGGATTGAAAGAAGGCAAATAGATATCAGCGCCAGCGACTGGGCTGCAAGATACGCCGCCAGCAATTGCCCCGAGGCATGCCAGCGGCATTCAAAATAATTACTTGGGCTGGACACGGTCCAGAATCATCCGGACCATGCGCTGCAGCTCAGGGTCCTCGGACTCGCTGCGCTCCATAAACCAGCCAAACATGTCCTGGTCTTCGCACTCCAGCAGCTTGCGATAGCATTCGCGGTCTACGTCATTAAGGGTGGCGTACACCTCCTTGACGAAAGGCACCAGCAACACGTCAAGTTCAAGCATGCCGCGGCGGCTGTGCCAGTAGAGACGATTGAGTTCAACATCTTCGACCATGGAGCGCTCCTCAAATAGAACGCAAGTATACAGGCCGATCCGTCATAGAACAGTCGGCTTTGGTCGGCCCCGTCCATCCTTTGCGAACTACCCATTTGCAGGGCGCACCTCTATGATGTGTTCCAGACTTATTCAACTGCGATGACCCATGGCCGACTCTGCTTTTTTTTGCACCCTGAACCACGAAGGCATCCTTGCTGTGATCGGCAACGACGCCAGCAAGTTTCTGCAAGGGCAGCTGACCTGCAACCTCAACTATTTGAGTGAAACCCGCTCAAGCCTTGGCGCCCGCTGCACGCAAAAAGGCCGTATGCAATCGAGCTTTCGCATCGTGCTGCAAGACAACGGCTGCCTGCTGGCAATGGCGCGCGAACTGGTTGAACCGCAGTTGGCGGACCTGAAAAAGTACGCGGTGTTCTCCAAGTCCAAACTGACCGATGACAGTGCCAACTGGGTACGCTTTGGCCTGGTAAATGCCGACTCGGTGCTGCAAAGCCTGGGCCTGCACCTGCCAGCTGAAACTGACAGCGTTGCCCGCGCCAGCGACCTGATCGCCATTCGCGCTTCTGAAGGCCGCGCGGAACTCTGGGCCCCTGTCGAACAGACTGAAAGCCTCGTTCAGCACCTCAAGGCACAGCTGCCCGAGGCCGACCTCAACCAATGGCTGCTGGGCCAGGTTCGCGCCGGCATTGGCCAGGTCATGGCCCAAACCCGTGAGTTGTTCATTCCGCAAATGATCAACCTGCAGGCCGTAGGCGGTGTCAGCTTCAAAAAAGGCTGCTACACCGGCCAGGAAATCGTTGCGCGCATGCAATACCTGGGCAAACTCAAACGCCACCTCTACCGCCTGTCCCTTGAGGCGGGGCATGCTGCGCCCGCCCCCGGCACGCCGCTGTTTACCCCGTCCCACGCCAGTTCCGTGGGCGAAGTGGTACTGGCCGCTAACGCCGAAAACGGGGTTGAGCTGCTAGCCGTGCTGACCAGCGATGCTGCGCAAGCCGGAGATATTCACTTGGGTGACCTGCAAGGCCCTGGCCTTTCACTGCTTGAGCTGCCGTATCAACTGGACCGCGATCGCGAAATCCAGCGTTGATTGCCACACATTGAAATGCAGTACCTAGAGAAATGAGCATGCTGGCGCACAGAGTCCAAATGGACTTGCTTAAGGCCATTGATAGAGATGACCTGGTTCTACCCACACTACCGGAAGTAGCGTTAAACATTCGCAAGGCCGCGGAAAACCCTGAAATCAGCGTCAGTAACTTGAGCAAGGTCATAGGTCGTGACACCGCGCTGTCAGCCCGACTGATCAAAGTGGTCAACAGCCCGATGTTGCGTGCCACCCGTGAGGTGACTGACCTGCACACGGCCATCACCCGCCTCGGTGTTAACTACAGCAGCAATCTGGCGATCGGGCTGGTGATGGAGCAGATTTTCCATGCCCGCTCCGAGGTGGTCGAGCAGAAAATGCGCGATGTATGGCGCCAGAGCCTGGAAGTGGCCGGCATCTGCTACACCCTGTGCCGCCGTCATACCTTGCTCAAGCCTGACCAGGCGGCACTGGGCGGCCTGGTGCACCAGATCGGCGTCTTGCCCATCCTGACCTACGCCGAAGAGCACAACGAACTGCTTTCCGATCCGGTTTCGCTTAACCACGTCATCGACAGCATTCACCCGCTGATTGGTGACAAGCTGCTGGCAGGCTGGGAGTTTCCGGAAATGCTGCTAAAGATTCCCGGGCAGTATCAGGATTTTTCCCGACAAACCAAAGCCATCGACTACATCGATCTGGTGCAAATCGCTACCGTGTTTATGGGGCAAGACATGGAAGCACTGGTCGCCCTGCCCGCGCTCAAGAAGTTGAAGGTGCAAGCTGATGACCTGAAGTTTCAGGAGCAACTGCACGAAGCGCGCTGGATGCTTATCTGAACCTCTGAATCTGTGGGAGCGGGCTTGCTCGCGATGCAGACGACGCGGTCTGTCAGTTACACCGAATCGATTCAATCGCGGGCAAGCCCGCTCCCACAGGGGATTTGACGCCGGGTCGACTGGCCAGGGTATTTATCCATCCATGTCACAGGGCTAGCGCCCATTGGCCGGCACAAAACTCACCCGCACTTTCAACCCGCCCTGCACGCCATCATGCAAACTGATATGGGCAAGGTGGGCGCGACAGATTTCACCCACAATCGCCAGCCCCAGCCCCGACCCGGCCACCTGCTGATTACGTCGATAGAAGCGTTCAAATACCCGTTCGCGATCTTCATGGGGAATGCCCGGACCATCATCTTCGACTTCCAGCACGGCAGGCGCTGTCACGCGCAAAATCACATTGCCACCCACCGGTGTGTGAGCCATGGCGTTGTCCACCAGATTGCTCAGCAGTTCATGCAGCAACGTAGGCTCACCGTATAGCCAGACCGGCTGGTCGGCCTCAAGCGCCAGGGCAAACCCGCGGGCATGGGCCAGCGGCGCCATGGCCATGCCCAGCTCGCGGGCCAACTGACTCAGGTCGAGCAACTGCGCACCGCCTTCGGCAATAGCCCGGGCGCCGTTTTCGATGCGCGCCAGCGACAGCAATTGATTGGCCAAATGGGTCAGCCGGTCCGTACCCTGGGCCGCTTGCTCGAGGGTATGGCGCAAGGTCTGCGGTTCCTTTGCACGCAACCCCAGTTCAAGCTGGGCCTTGAGGACCGCCAGAGGCGTGCGCAACTCATGGGCAGCGTCAGCAATAAACTGCGCCTGACGAGCGAACTGCCCACGCAAACGCTCGGTAAAATGATTGAGTGCCTGCACCAATGGCCGCAACTCTCTTTGCACGGACACCAGCGGCAAAGGGCGCAGGTCATCCATCTCGCGCTCCTCCACGGCGCTGCGCAAACGCTCCAGCGGGCGCAGTGCGGCGCTTACGGCAAACCACACCACCAGTAATGCCCCCAACCCCAACATGCCCAGGCGCAGCAAGGTGTCCGCCATCAAGCTACGGGCCATGGCCACCCGTGCTTCGTCGGTCTCGGCCACACGAATTTCCGCCATGCCGTTCATGCTGGGTTCGCTCACAGCTTTGAGCAAACTCACAACACGTACATTCTGGCCAAGGTAGGTGCCGTCATAAAACCGCGCCAACGCCGGATAATCATCGGTCCGCGGCGTGCCAACTGGCGGCGCGGGCAGATTTTCATAACCGGAAATCAGCTTCTGATGAATATCATTGACCTGGTAGTAGATTCGCCCGGCGCTGTCGTAGGCAAAGGTATCAAGGGCAACGTAGGGCACATCCGCACTCAGGCTGCCATCACGCTGCGAGAGCCCGGCGGCAATGGTTCGTGCCGATGCCAGCAGGGTGCGGTCATATGCCGTATCGGCAGCCTCGCGACCATTGAAATAAGCACTCAAGCTGCTAGCCAGCATCAACACAACCAGCAACAGCGTAAGGTGCCACAACAGGCTCCAGCGCAAGCTGTCGAGCTTAAACATCGCGGCCTTCCAGCAAATACCCCAGGCCCCTGAACGTCACGATCGCCACTGCCTGGCCATCGAGTTTTTTGCGCAAGCGGTGAATGTAAATCTCGATGGCGTCCGGGCTTGCCTCCTCATCCAGGCCAAACACCTGAGCGGCCAGTTGCTCCTTGCTCATGACCCTGCCAGGGCGCGCTATCAGCGCTTCCAGTACCGCCTGCTCGCGGGAGGTCAGCACCAGCAGCTCATCACCAAGGGTGAAGCGCCGGGTTCCGAGGTCGTACACCAGGGCGCCGCATTGCTGCAGCCGCTCACCACCCAGCACACTGCGACGCAGCAGCGCCTTGACCCGGGCTTCCAGCTCCGTCAGCTCAAATGGCTTGGCCAGGTAATCATCGGCCCCTAGGTTAAGCCCGTGAACCCGGTCCTTGACGTCACTGCGCGCAGTCAACATCAACACCGGCAAGGTTTTGCCACGAGCCCGTAAACGCGCCAGGACTTCAAAGCCATCCATGCGCGGCAAGCCTACATCCAGAATCGCCACGGCATATTCTTCACTGCTCAAGGCCAGGTCGGCGGCCACGCCATCATGCAGAACATCCACGGTCAGGCCCATGCCTTTCAGGGCTTGGGCAACACTCTCGGCCAGCTGTAGCTGATCTTCGACCAAAAGCACACGCATCGGTTTCACCTCGATTTTTTGTCCAGGCCGCAGCCTTTTGTGCGCGGAGTGTACAGACGGCAGGAGTGCTGTGAAGCGCAAAAACAGTGAATCTGTTTTGAAAGGTTAGCGAAAGGTTGGCCGGCTAGCATCACGAGACTGACAGTAATCCCTGTCGCCGTCATGCACTGCATAACGGCCCGAAAAACGCCTTGAAGCGTTTTCGCCAATAAGAACAATAATGGAGCACCTGCATGCTGACTTATCAGCCCGAAGCCCTTCATCCCTGTATTCCCCCCCTACCCGCGCTCTGTCGCGATGATTTCGCACACCCCAAAACTGCCCTATAAAAATAAAAGCTCCTGAGGAGACGATATGAAATTCCCCCTGCGCACTCTGGCTATTGCGGCCGGCTGCATGCTCTTCACTGGCCAACTGCTGGCTGAACCCAAACGCCCCGAATGCATTGCCCCGGCGTCCCCTGGCGGTGGCTTTGACCTGACCTGCAAACTGGCGCAAAGCGCACTGGTCAACGAGAAGCTGCTGAGCAAACCCATGCGTGTGACCTACATGCCGGGTGGCGTGGGGGCTGTTGCCTATAACGCCGTGGTCGCCCAGCGCCCGGCCGATGCCGGCACCCTGGTAGCCTGGTCCAGTGGCTCATTGCTTAACCTGGCCCAGGGCAAGTTCGGCCGCTTCGATGAAAGCGCCGTGCGCTGGCTGGCAGCGGTCGGCACCAGCTACGGGGCCATTGCGGTGAAGAAGGACTCGCCCTACAAAAATCTTGATGATCTGGTCCAGGCCCTGAAAAAAGACCCGAGCAAAGTGGTCATTGGCTCAGGCGGCACCGTGGGCAGCCAGGACTGGATGCAGACCGCCCTGATCGCCAAGGCCGCCGGGATCAACCCCCGTGACCTGCGTTATGTGGCCCTGGAGGGTGGCGGTGAAATCGCTACCGCGCTGCTGGGCGGCCATATTCAGGTAGGCAGTACGGATATTTCCGACTCCATGCCCCATATCCAGAGCGGTGATATGCGCCTGCTCGCCGTATTCGCCAACGAGCGCCTCGATGAGCCGGAGATGAAGGACATCCCGACGGCCAAGGAACAGGGCTACGACATTGTCTGGCCTGTCGTACGCGGCTTCTACCTGGGGCCAAAAGTCAGCGATGCAGAGTACGCCTGGTGGAAAGAGGCTTTTGACAAGCTGCTGGCGTCCGAAGACTTCGCCACATTGCGTGATCAGCGCGAACTGTTCCCCTTCGCCATGACCGGCCCGGAGCTGGACACCTATGTGAAAAAGCAGGTGGCTGACTACAAAGTCCTGGCCCAGGAATTCGGCCTGATCCAGTAACCGCCGCCGACCACTGGCTGTGCCCCTGCACCCAGGGGCACAGCCCAGGAGTAAACCATGCTTGCACAACGCGTATTTGCTTCGGCCCTGCTGCTTGTCTGCGCCGGTTTGGCGGCGATGGCCTGGCCTTATCAGGCAGCCTTTTCCTACGAACCCGTTGGTCCTCGCGCTTTCCCTTTGCTGATGCTGGCATTAATGGGACTGGGGCTGACCTACATGATCTTTCGCCCCTCCCCCGTGGTGCACAGCGAAGATGACCCCAAACTGGATCGTGAAACCCTGACCAAGATCGGCCTGTGTATCGTGCTGTTGCTGATCTTCGCCGGCACCTTCGAACCTCTCGGTTTTATCCTCAGCAGCATCCTGGTCGGCATCCCGCTGGCGCGTCTGTATGGCGGTCGCTGGCTGCCCAGCAGCGTGATCATCAGCTTGGTGAGCGTTGGCCTTTATTTACTCTTTGATAAAGCCATGGACGTTCCGCTGCCGCTTGGCCTGCTCGACGTTCTGGAGGACTGATATGGATACTTTCGGCTATTTGGGCCAGGGCTTCGGCGTCGCGCTCAGCCCGTACAATCTGGTCACAGCCCTGTGCGGCACCTTGATCGGCACCGTGGTCGGCCTGCTGCCGGGGCTTGGCCCAATCAACGGGGTCGCCCTGCTGATCCCCATCGCATTTGCCTTGGGCCTGCCACCGGAATCGGCGCTGATCCTGCTGGCGGCGGTGTATCTGGGCTGTGAATACGGCGGGCGTATCAGCTCGATCCTGCTGAACATCCCTGGCGAAGCTTCGACCGTGATGACCACCCTCGACGGCTACCCGATGGCGCGTAAAGGTCTGGCTGGCGTGGCGTTGTCGCTGTCGGCCTGGAGCTCATTTATTGGCGCCTTTATCGCCACCTGCGGCATGGTGCTGTTTGCTCCGCTACTGGCCAAGTGGGCGATAGCCTTCGGCCCGGCGGAGTATTTCGTGCTCATGGTGTTTGCCATTGTCTGCCTCGGCGGCATGGCCGGGGACCGTCCGCTCAAAACCTTTATCGCTGCGCTTATCGGCCTGTTTCTGGCGTGCGTGGGGATTGACGCCAACAGTGGCGTATACCGCTTCACCGGCGACAACATCCACCTGACTGACGGCATTCAGTTTGTCGTACTGGTACTGGGTTTGTTCTCCATCAGCGAAATCCTGTTGCTGCTGGAAAAAACCCATCGCGGCCAGGAGGCGGTAAAGGCCACCGGGCGCATGATGTTCAATTTCAAGGAAGCGTCTGCGGTATTCGCGGTGAATATCCGTTGCGGGCTGCTCGGTTTTATCATGGGCGTCCTGCCGGGTGCAGGTGCCACACTGGCCAGCGCCGTGTCCTATATGACGGAAAAACGCCTGGCGGGTACTTCCGGCAAATTCGGCGAGGGTGACATGCGCGGTCTGGCGGCCCCCGAAACCGCAATCGGTGCTTCCGCTTGTGGGGCGCTGGTACCCATGCTGACCCTGGGCGTGCCGGGTTCGGGCACCACGGCAGTGATGATCGGCGCGCTCTCGCTGTACAACATCACCCCCGGCCCGCTGTTGTTTCAGCAGCAGCCGGATATCGTCTGGGGGCTGATCGCGTCATTGTTTATCGCCAACGTCATGCTGGTGATCCTCAACATCCCGATGATCCGTATCTTCACCCGGATTCTGTCGGTGCCTAACTGGGCGCTGGTGCCCGCAATCGCCATCATCACGGCCATTGGTGTATACGCCGTGCACGCGACCACCTTCGATCTGTTCCTGATGATCGGTATCGGCATCTTCGGCTATATCCTGCGCAAGCTCGACTTCCCGCTGTCTCCGGTATTGTTGGGGTTCATTCTGGGCGGGCTGATGGAGCAGAACCTGCGTCGCGCACTGTCGATATCCAACGGTGCGCTGGATATCCTGTGGGCGAGCCCGATCACCCTGGGTGTCTGGGTACTGACGACAATCATGTTGTTACTGCCTGTCATACGTATCTGGCGCAAACGCAGCGCCCAACGTCGCGCTCTGGCCAATGCCTGATTCAGGATTCAAGCACTGGTGGGGCACGCCGCTGGTCGGCCTGGCTGGCGGCTACCTCGCCAGCCAGATCGGCTGGCCGTTACCGTGGATGGTCGGCTCTCTGCTGGCGATCATCCTGGTGCGTTGCCTGACACCCTGGCAACTGGCCGAGATTCCCGGCGGGCGTAAATGCGGGCAGTGGATTGTGGGCATCGGTATCGGCCTGCATTTCACACCTGTGGTGATGGAGCAGGTGCTGGCGCATTTCTGGCTGATCCTGGCGGGCGCCCTGCTCACCAGTGTGTCGAGTGTGATCGGTGTATGGCTGATGCGCCGCAGCGGTGAGGATCGCGCCACTGCGTTCTTCTCCAGCATGCCCGGCGGTTCGGGGGAGATGGTCAACCTCGGCGCACGCAATGGCGCCGTATTGAGCCGCGTCGCTGCTGGGCAGAGCCTGCGCGTACTGACCGTTGTGCTGTGCGTTCCGGCAGCCTTCAAGTATTTGTTGGGCGAAGGCACACCCGCCATGCATCCTGCTGCCATTAACCCTTACTGGCTCGCGGTGCTGTTTCCGGCAGGTGCCTTGCTGGCCTGGATCTGGCAACGCCTGCGCCAGCCAAACCCGTGGCTGTTCGGGCCGCTGCTGGTCAGTGCCAGCGTGAGTATTTCATGGGATTTGCATATAGGCCTGCCAGACGGCAGCAGTCAGATGGGGCAGTGGCTGATTGGCAGCGGGCTGGGCTGTCATTTCAATCGGGCATTCTTTCGGCGGGCGCCGTCTTTTATCGGCAAAACCCTGCTGGGCACAGCCCTGACCATGTTGATAGCCAGCCTGTGTGCACTGGGCTTGAGCGCCCTCACCCAACTCGATCTGCGCTCGATGACCCTGGGGATGATGCCGGGCGGCATTGCAGAAATGAGCCTCACCGCAGAAACATTGCAACTGTCAGTGCCCTTGGTTACCGCGTTGCAGGTGATGCGCCTGATCTTCGTGCTGTTTTTGGCTGAACCCCTGTTCCGCTATTGGGCTCGCCAGGATGAAGCCAACCCTTCCTGACAACAAGTGCTGGCACACCGGCTATTGCGCTGAGTGTGCCTTGTACCGCTGAGTCATGACTTAAACCGGTGGCAGTTTCCAGTCGATCGCAGCCAGGCCGTTTTGCTCAAGGAACTTGTTGGTTCGGCTGAAGTGGCCGTTGCCTATAAAGCCCCGATACGCCGATAGCGGCGATGGATGCACCGACGTCAGCACCAGGTGTTTGGTCGCATCGATCAGTTTTTGCTTGCTCTGGGCATGGGCGCCCCACAGCAGGAACACCAGCTTGGGTTGCTGCTCGCTGACCACCTGGATAATCCGGTCAGTAAAATGCTCCCAGCCCTTCTTGGCATGGGAGGCGGCATTGGCGCGCTCCACCGTCATCGTCGTATTGAGCAGCAAAACGCCCTGCTCTGCCCAATGTTGCAAGCAGCCGTGAGGGGCGATATCAATATTCAGGTCACGCTTGAGCTCTTTATAGATATTGACCAGCGACGGCGGTGTCGGGATACCGGGCTGTACTGAAAAACACAAACCATGGGCCTGACCGGGGCCGTGATAAGGGTCCTGACCAAGAATGACCACCTTGATCTTGTCCAGCGGCGTCAGGTTAAGGGCATTGAAAATAAGCGGACCCGGTGGGTAAATCTCTTTTCCGGCCGCATGTTCCTGGCGCAGGAACTCGCGCAGCTCGGCCATGTAAGGTTTATCGAACTCCTCACGTAATGCCTGTTTCCAGACAGGTTCAAGTTTTATACGGTCATCCGGGGTCATGGGTAAGTCCTGAGAAACAATGGGGCGGACACTAGAAAACCCCGTCCCTGTTGTCAACATCCCCATCCGTCGCGTCCGGCGCCATGCAAGCGGGTCAGGTGCTTGTGCCGGGGTCATTGCCGGTTCGACCGTGAACGCTGATCTTGCTGAACCTTTAATACTGAATGAGGGGTGCCTGAACCTCTTGCACAAGCACAGGGCTATTAATCCCTTGCTGATTCAGCTGTTCGCGCTGAATAAGCGGCGCCTGAACCTCTCGCACAAGCACAGGACTATTGATCCCTTGCTGATTCAGCTGTTCGCGCTGAATAAGCGGCGCCTGAACCTCTCGCACAAGCACAGGACTATTGACCCCTTGCTTATTCAGCTGTTCGCGCTGAATAAGCGGCGCCTGAACCTCTCGCACAAGCACAGGGCTATTGATCCTTTGCTGATTCAGCTTTTCGCGCCGAATAAGCGGCGCCTTAACTTTTTGCCTGACCACAGGGCTATTTACGCCCTGATTTAACAGTGGGGCGGAACGCACGTCGGCTCGCTGATGGTGCCTGGGATACACAGGATAATTTATACAGGCAGACAGGGATGCACTTATTAAAACAACAGCCATAACTCGAATATACATACAAACCTCTCAAACCAAAGACAGTGCTCCCGCCCCATCGAAAGATATAAAAAACCGCGCACACTTCATTCAATATCTAAGAAACCAACCAAACACTCTCGAATTTACACCCCACAGCCATGCAGAGTAGTCAGCCAGACTCCCTGCCTGGCCGCATCAGCTGGATAAGGCATTACCGGACACGCAAATCAATTCCGTACCGAAAACGAACACCCATTGGTGTCAGATGAGTTGCATTCATAAAAAGCCAGCCCAAACCCGCTGGTATACATCTTCCAGTTTCTAGCCTCAACCAGAGTCATGGCGTCACCGGAAGCATCCGGATTATTATAATGCAAGTTCAGAAGTGACCTGTCCGCCGCCCTGTACTCGCAGTACCCGATCCGCCCCGTAGACCCTGCCTCGTTATTGGCTGGATAAAAAACAGCGGCTTCGAATGTTTGCAACGGTGACGCTGTCGGGGCGCTTGCCACAGCGATCCATTCAGCTGCGGAAGCATTGGCTGGCGCCGTATAGATACCATTTCTGAGCGTCACGGTTTCAGCACGCGGACAACTTTCAACCACACTGGCTAAAGAAACCGAAGAATAAAACAACATCGCACACAACAAGTACACGTATTTCATATACGCCCCCAATCAAATACTGAAAATTGTTCACGACAAGCAACTTGCCGCCCCCCCAATCCTAAACGGACATTATTATTTAACAACAGGTTATTATGTAGGGAATTTCCTGAGGATACGTGCGATCTTCTTTATCCTCAGCACCTAATCAAAAAGACCCAACCTCCACACTGATTATAAATAACGATCGTTTTCCTACCCTTGTAAGGATTATTATCAAGCCATCAACTATTTCCATGGACATGCTGAAATGACCACCCCTGACCTGTGCCCAGCATGCGGCGCTCGAAACGACTGCTCCATGGCCAGCCCGGATATCGCGGCTCAATCCTGCTGGTGCCATACCGTCAATATTGATCCCAAGGTCATACAGGCATTACCACTTGAGCTACGTGACCTCGCCTGCCTGTGCCCTCGTTGCGCGAACGTTGCAAGTCAATTGCCGCCTGCACGGGCGCAGAGCCTCACGTAAGATACGCGCATGAATTCCTTGTGATTGATCGCTATGCGTTTAGACCGTTTTCTGAGCAACCGCCCCCAGTTCAACCGCCAGCAAGTACGCTTGCTCCTGATAGAGAAGCGCATCCAGGTTGATGGGCAGGTTATCTGCGATCCACGTCACGAAATCCGGGCATTCAGCCAGGTTGAGTTCGACGGGCAAATCTTGCAGGCAGGCAAACCGGCGCGTTACTTCATGCTGCACAAGCCACCCGGATGTGTAAGCGCCACCCAGGATGCGGAACATCCTACGGTGATCGACTTGCTGGATGAGCCGGACAAACACGACCTGCATATCGCAGGTCGGCTGGACTTCAACACCAGCGGGTTGATGCTGATTACCAATGACGGCCAATGGTCGCGTCATGTCACTCAGCCCGAGACCAAGATGCCCAAGGTGTATTACGTCGAGACCGAGCAGGAAATTACCAACGCGTATATCAGCAAATTTCGTGAGGGCGTCTATTTCGCTTTTGAAGACCTGACCACGCAGCCCGCCGGGCTGGAACTGCTTGGCCCTTGCAGTGCGCGCCTGAGCATCGTTGAGGGCCGTTATCATCAGGTCAAACGCATGCTTGGCTTCTTCAACAACAAGGTCGTGCGCCTGCACCGCGAAAGCATCGGCCCCTTGGTGCTCGACAGCCTGCTGGCCCCCGGCGAGTACCGGGCGCTAAGCGAGCAGGAAGTTGTGCAATTCCAACCCACTCCAGCAAATTAGCCGGCAACGAGGCCCACCCCTTTCTGTAACAATCACAGAGCACCATCAGTCAGACCGACGCTCGATTCACTGGAGTCTGACGCCATGATGAAGCCCGAAATTGCCGTGCTCGACATTCAAGGCCAATACCGTATCCATACCGAGCTTTATCGTTGCGATACGTCGCTAAACACCATCATCCTGGTGAATGGTTCGATGGCCACCACTGCGTCCTTTGGCCAGACCCTGAAAAACCTCCACCCGCATTTAAACGTTGTTCTCTATGACCAGCCCTACGCGGGCAACTCCAGACCTCATAACCCTCATCAGAAGATGCTGACGAGGGAAATAGAAGCTCAAATTTTGCTGGAGCTGATAGAGCATTTTGACGCGAACTACCTGCTGTCATTTTCATGGGGCGGGACAGCGGCACTTACCGCCCTGGCGTGTGCGCCGCGACGCATCGAAAAGGCCGTGATCAGTTCGTTTTCGCCGCTGATCAACGACGCCATGCGCGATTACCTGGAGCGTGGCCGTCATTGCCTGGCAGCTTGCAACCGCACTCAGGTGGGCAACCTGGTCAACGACACACTGGGCAAGCATTTGCCGCCATTGTTCAAGCGTTTCAACTTCAGGCACGTCAGCAGCCTGGCCGAGCATGAATACGCGCAAATGCACTTTCATATAGACCAGGTCCTGAACAACGATCAGCAAGGCTTTCTCAGTGCCACGCAGGGTATCGATATACCGGTGCTGTTTATCAATGGCCAATGGGACGAATACACCGTGGCCAGCGACGCCCGGCACTTTGCCCAGCCGATTGCCAACAGCCGGTTCATCAGCCTGGAAAACACCGGGCATTTTCTCGATATGGAAAACAGGAGCGCCAGCCACAGCAGTAAAAACGCCCTGCTCGAGTTTTTAAAGCCAACCCGACCTCACCCACCCTCACTGTCGTTGTGAGGGTGCTCGAGGCAATCAGCAGAACGAAAAAGCTGCTAAAACAACACATTTCAAGAATAAAACTTCTCATCGCTGCCATCTTCTGGTACAAAGTCAGCCGCTCTGAGCGGGTGTCGTATAATGGTATTACTCCAGCTTCCCAAGCTGATCACGCGGGTTCGATTCCCGCCACCCGCTCCACTTCTTCCTGGCTTTCAATCTACTTGAAAGCTTCGCTACACAGCAAAATCCTGCAACTGCATTGCCATCCAAACCCTACCCCACCCTTTTTCATCCCCGATGACATTGTCCACACTGCATCCCCCCTGCCCGTTATTTCAAACGATCGCTTGCAACAATCCGGGCAGCGCATGCATCAGCGCACTGATGGCAAAACCGATAAACATCACCCCGCACAGCCGGGTAATCAGTAACTCATGGCGCTGATAGAGCGCCCTGACATGGCCGGCGCCAACAACACCCACCAGAATCATGTAGGCCAGCGCTCCACCCACAAAGCTCAACGCAATCAACCAGGGCAACATGGCCCAGGTCAGTAACTCTGCGCGGCTGGACAACAGCGCAGTGAACGTCGCCACTGCCACCGGATACGCTTTGGGGTTGGTCAATCCGAAGAAAATCCCGTGGGCAAACGGCTGTCGCGCCGGGCCTTGTTGAGCACTGCTGCTGCCCTGGGCGCGAACGGCACGCAGGCCCAGCCAGAAAAGGTACAAGCCGCTGATCAAGCCCAGCACGTTGAAGGCAGTGCTGCCAAATTCACGTGCGCCGACGATGGCAATCAACGCCGTGCTGCACCAGATCACATCGCCGAGCAAATGCCCGCACAGAAAACCGGCGCCGGCACGTCGCCCACGGGCAGCGCCAATGCCGAAAACAGCCAGCACGCCCGGGCCCGGCGTGATCCCATAGATAAAGCCTGAGGCCAGAACGGCCAATAACAACGAAGGTGTCATGCAAAACGCTCCAGATAATCATGCCTCACGTTCGTCCGCTGCCGTGAAGTGGCTCGATTTTGCACGTTATCAACGCTTAAGTAACCGCGTGCAGGGCGAAATTCAGTGGCGCCGCCCCAAAATATTCACCACCAGCCGGTCAACCCAGCCCCAGATGCGCTGCTTCACCCGTCGCCAGAGGGGGCGTGATTGCCAGTCTTGCAGGCTGACGGGCTGACTTTGGGCGAAGTCGGCGATAAAGCTGGCCGCCACCGCCTGGGTAAGCGCCGGATCCAGCGCCTCAAGGTTGGCTTCAAGGTTGAAACGCAGGTTCCAGTGGTCGAAATTGCATGAGCCAACGCTGACCCAATCGTCGATCAGGACCATTTTCAAATGCAGAAAACAGGGCTGATATTCCAGTATCTGCACTCCGGACTTGAGCAGCCGCGGGTAATAACGGTGCCCGGCGTAGCGCACCGAAGGGTGGTCTGTGCGCGGCCCGGTGAGCAGCAACCGCACATCGACACCCCGCGCTGCTGCCCGGCGCAATGAACGGCGCACGCTCCAGGTCGGCAGAAAGTAAGGCGTGGCCAGCCAGATGCGCTGCTTGGCGCTGTTGATCGCGCGCACCAGCGATTGCAGGATATCGCGATGTTGATGGGCATCGGCGTAGGCCACGCGCCCCATACCCTCAGCCTCGTCGGGCACACCGGGCAAGCGCGCCAGGCCGAAGTGGGTCGCCGGTTTCCAGGCCTTGCGGCTGATATTGGCCCGCCACTGGCGATCAAACAGCATCTGCCAGTCCAGCACCAGCGGACCTTGCATCTGCACCATCACCTCATGCCAGTCGCAGCTGTTTTCAGTGGGGCGCCAGAACTCATCTGTGACGCCGGTGCCACCCACCACAGCCAATTGCTGATCCACCAACAACAGCTTGCGATGATCGCGATACAGATTGTTGAGGCCACGGCGCCAGCTCAGCGGGTTGTAATGCCGCAGCTCAACCCCGGCTTCGATCAGCCTGCGGCGCAACGCCGGGCCCAATCCCAGACTTCCGTAGGCGTCAAACAGGCAACGCACCCGCACCTCGCGCCAGGCCGCCTGTTCCAGGGCTTGGACGATGGTTTCGGCACAGTCACCGGCCTCAACCAGATACAACTCCAGATCGATCTGCTCCTGAGCCTGTTCAATGACGGCCAGCATGCGCGGGAAAAACTGCGGCCCGTCGATCAGCAACTCAAAACTATTGTCACTGCGCCAGCCAAACACTGCGCCGGCCATCTTAACGGGCCGTGAAAATCAGCACCGCATTCACCGGTACTGAAAAGCTGATGGCCGAAAGCCCGGCCAGTTTGCGCAAGGTTTCAAGCTCCGGTTGCAGGCCAAAATCTTCGGCTTGCAGCATCAGCGGCTCCAGGGTCACGACCTGAAAGCGTCGTTCATCCAGACGGGTGGCCAATAGCTCGGCTTGATAGGTGTGCTGTTTGCCGCGCAAGCTGACCGTTACCGGCAAGCGCAATTCCAGTTGCGCACCGGAGGCCAGGTCATTGATCGGTTGCAGGTCGATCTGCGCGCTGATCTGCGCTTCCGGGAAGTGCTTGAAATCAAACAACACGTCACGCATGCGCTCATCACGCAGTGGCACTGAGCTGTTGAGCGAGTCCATCTCAATACGCAATTGCGCCAGGCCTTTGCGGTCAACCTTGCCATGCAGGACCAGAAAGCGGTGCACATCGGCGATATTGGCATTTTGCGTGGTGATAAATGACAGCCGTGACGACTCACCGTCCAGGTACCAGTTGGCCTGGGCAGACAGGCTCACACCCAGGGTCAGCAACAAGGCACAGGCAGAAGATAACAGCGCTTTAAGCATAAAAACTCATCAACCAATAAACGTGGGTGAACATTAAACCCGGCGAGCGGTTTTGGCAGGACTTATTTCACCCTCTTGAGACGTCAGGCGCTACCGACAGTTCCTCCCGCCCCCCTGTCACACAAGCATCATCCAAACGTCACAGTGGTGACATTGCACCTGCTTAGCCTGAAGTTGCACACCTCAGTCGATTGGCAGATACCCAGAGCGGGCACAGTGCCTGCACGGAGATTCGCAATGTCCCAGATCGCCCGTATCCGCGACACCGCTCCAGAACGTCGCTTGCAGGCTGAGCGTTTGCTCGGCCCCGCGGCATTGCGCGAGGCTCAGACCCTGCGTTTTCGTGTGTTCAGCGACGAGTTGAAGGCCAAACTCAAAAGCGCCGAACACGGGCTGGACGAGGACGGCTATGACGCTTATTGCGAACATATCGGGGTACGCGATCTCAATAGCGGCCAGTTGGTTGCCACCACCCGCCTGCTGGATCACAGCGCGGCACAACGTATCGGCCATTTTTACAGCGAAGAAGAGTTCAACCTTCACGGGTTGGCCAACCTGCAGGGGCCGCTGCTTGAAATCGGGCGCACCTGCGTCGACCCGGCCTACCGCAATGGTGGCACCATCGCCGTGCTGTGGGGTGAACTGGCCGAAGTCCTTAACCAGGGCAATTATCGCTACCTGATGGGCTGCGCCAGCATCCCGATGCAGGATGGTGGCATTCAGGCCCGGGCGATCATGCAGCGTCTGCGCGAGCGTTACTTGTGTACGGAGCATCTACGCGCCGAGCCGAAAAATCCGCTGCCGGCGCAGGAAGTGCCCAGCAACGTCATCACGGAAATGCCGCCGCTGCTCAAGGCCTATATGCGCCTGGGCGCGAGGATTTGCGGCGAGCCCTGCTGGGATGAAGACTTTCAGGTGGCCGACGTCTTCATCCTGCTCAAGCGTGATGAACTGTGCCCGCGCTATGCGCGTCACTTCAAGGCGGCCGTGTGATGCGCCGCTTGCGCCGGTATGCCCGGGTGGCACGGGTGCTCGGGGTGGTCAGTCTGGGGCTGGGCATGGCGGGCATGTTCGGGCTGCTTGAACGCCTGGGCCTGAACAGCACAATGGATCGCCGCCAGCGCTGGTCGCAGTTTTTTATGACACGCCTGAGCAGCGCCCTGCCCTTTCGCGTCACCGTGGTCGGGGAAATCCCGGCAACGCCGATGCTGTGGGTGAGCAATCACGTGTCCTGGACCGATATTGCATTGCTGGGGCAACTGACCCCGCTGTCATTTCTGTCCAAAGCCGAGGTGCGTGGCTGGCCGGTGGCCGGGTGGTTGGCGGCCAAGGCAGGCAGTTTGTTTATCCGCCGTGGTGCGGGAGACAGCCAGGTGATTCGTGAGCAAATGACCCGTCACCTGCAACAGCCGCTACCCCTGCTGATGTTTCCCGAAGGCACCACCACGGATGGGTGCTCGGTGCGTACCTTTCATGGGCGGTTGCTGTCGGCGGCCATTGACAGCCGGGTACCACTGCAACCTGTAGCTATCCGCTATTTGCGCAATGGCGAGGTCGATGCGATAGCGCCGTTTATTGGCAATGACGATTTGCTCTCACATCTGCTGCGACTGTTTAGCCATGAGCAGAGCGACGTTGAGATTCATCTGCTGGAGCCCATTGCCAGCCAGGCACAAGAGCGGGCCGTGCTGGCGTTCAGAGCGCAGGAAGCGATCCGGCGGGTGGTGTCAGCACCGGTGACGCAAACAGATCCGCTGCCGGAGAGAGTGGGGGCGATGATTTGAGCCGGGAGCCATGTAAGGGGATGTTGTGGGAGCGGGCTTGCTCGCGATGCAGGCGACACGGTGCGACGATAAAGTCGCGTTGCAACAGTAAAGGTACGTTGCACATTAACTGGCCCACCGCGTACATATCCGGCATGTGCGTCTAACTGAAATATTGGTTTCGCCCTTACGGCGAGTCCCTTTTTGAAGGACCAAAAAGGAACCAAAAAGTCCTCGCCCCATCGTACGGCCTTCGCTACGCTCAGGTTCCCTCGCTCCGGCTCTGCTCCGTGGGCACGCCGCCACGGGCCATCCATGGCCCATCGCGGCTCTCCCGGCATCCATGCCGGTCGACCCACTCCTCAGAACCTCCTCTCGGCCTCCCGGGAGGGCAGGCAGATCAAAAGCACTACGCCGAGGCGGCCGACCGGCCGGCCTGTTTGGTTCACATTTACTGCGCAATCCCCTGTCGTCACTGCCGAAGGAACAAGGCTGCGATTTTGAACGCGAATATCGGTTATGTACTCAATGCATCAGTTATAAAAACGCTATCAAGCAGGCCTCAACCGCCAGCCCAGCACATCCAGCAAATCACACCCATCACGCAGCAATTGCGCCGAAACAGTAGCCATATGCTTAAGATCTACAGAGTCAGCCTCTTGCACTTCCCGACTGGAAAACGATTCCATCAGTTGGGTGACGGCCAGTACGCGAGCGGCGGCGTTGGCATGAAGTACGTCGAGGGGCGCGTTGCGGTCGATCAATAAAGCAGGGATGGTGCAATCGATGGCGGTAAGCGGGACAAACGATGAGTCGGTCATTAATCAAACTCCTAAATGTCGAATTTGAGCCGACCGTTTTCGTCGCCAAACAAAAGCAGGTGGCTGCTGTACGCGGGTTGGCGAACCGGTAACATTTAGGAAAACCCGGCAGACCCGAAGATCTCCCACGCACAGCTGCCATAGAGCAACGCGAGCAAAATACACGCTCTGCCATATAGAACAATCGCATGCTAACTAAATGTTAAGCAGGTCGCCAAACCCGGCCGCCTTATCGGCGAACACCGACTATAAGCGTCGTCCCCTCGCCCCAGCAATTGGCAAACCTGTGAGAAAAATCCCGAAAAAACGTGAGCTTGTAGTTTCTGTAGCCGCTGCCGAGGAACACTGCAACTGTGGGAGCGGGGCGGGGGGGGGCGGGTGTGTTGGCGGGGGGGCGGGGGCCCACAAAATGGGGTGTGGGGGAAAAGGTATTT
>NZ_JASJWL010000073.1:0-22654 GCF_035019225.1 Pseudomonas sp. CCC4.1
TTTGAGCAAATAGCGCTGCGTGCCGTGCAAATTACGACTTGCGGCCGCCGCGCAGCAAGTTGATCGGAGCATCCCTAGAAGCTCTGCTATTTCGGCTTCGGACCAGATAATGACAGTCGTCGGCTGACTCACATAAGTACTAAACTCTCGACGAGTTTATTTTACATGAGCATAAATCGAATTTTTCACTTGGATTCATGAAACACCATCAACTAGCTATTACAACACTCGACTCAAGGCCGAAAAAAACATATACGCAATGGGAAGTTAAAACTTCACACAACCATAATTACATTGATGACGCATGGGAAATATTTGGACAACCATAAAAATCTAGAAGTAACCTAACGAAGCATAAATCAACTGCAGCATACTGCCAGAGCGCTTGTTCAAGAAAAGAGAAAAGAGGTGACGTTATAAAATGACGGGATATTTTTAGCAAATCACGCAAGGCAACGCCTACATCATGATGCTCAGCTGCTGACATGCAAGTGCTAAACATGTAGAATCGAATCTCAGGGCATTTTCCGGTTACGAAAGACATGAAAAAAAATCACGCTAAACAAAACAACAAAATCCTTGTATATCTTTGGATCCCACTATCGATAGGCGTAATGTTTTGGGGTACCACAGACTTAGGAGGCCTGCAACTTCACCACCTCGCTGTGTTACCACTATACCTATACGCAGCAGCACTTTCAATTTCACAGAGAACACTGCTATCTTTAGACAAGAAAATATTCATTCTCTTACTATATGTCGTAGTTACAGGGCTAGTGCAAAACTATCAAGACCTAGGCTTTTGGCTTAAAACATTTTCGTTTTGCGGTGTAGCAATTGTTGCTAATCATATAAGCAAAACAATGGACCTCAAAGAGTTTATAACTCTCAGCTTTAAAGCACTAAAGTTTACATTCTTAGCTTCCTTGCTTTTCACCGCAGCATTTACAAGTATATCTTTTCACGAAGTCGACGGCGCGAACTCTCTAAACTCGTTTTACGGCCAAAAAAACACATACGGGAGATTGCTATATTTCTTTATTTTTTTCTGTATATACGCATACAAGATAGACAAAAAGAAGCCGACCCTTCTAGCAGCAGGATACATCGCAGTAGCATTACTGGCGCTCGGACTTACAAATTCAAGGACATCTCAAGCAACAGCAATAATCATCATACTTGCACCCCTAGCGCTACATATGAAATGGACTAGCAAAGCATTCAAAGTTGGAATTATAATATCAGCAGTCACAGCGATAGCTCTCATTGCACTCGATTGTCTAAAAATCGAAAACACTGGAGGAAACCACGATTTAGTCTCCCTTTTTTCACTAGAAATCCCAATGTCTGGAAGAACAACAATTTGGAGCGGCGGTATAAATGCATTGAACCTGGAGCATAAATGGCTATTTGGATTCGGCCTGGAAGGCTTCTATAACTCACCATACGCCAAATATGTGACCAACATTGGACTTGGCGACTTCGTCCCTTCCGACTCTCACAATGGCTATATAGACCTATTATTAAATCTCGGCTTAGTTGGGGCATTGATTTACATCTCAATACTGTACAGATTCTTGACCAACACTCGAAAGACCACATCTCCAGAAGTTCGATCACTGTTTTACATGTTCTTCCTGATATATATTATTTCAAACTTTACAGAATCTTTTTTTGTTAAGACCTCAAACATCACATCCTTTATGTTTCTACTCTTGTATCTATACTCATACAAGCACATCAAGACAACCAAACCCACCTTAACAACTCACTACAACCACATCGAAAACCTAGCCCTACCAAATAAATCATAAATAGAAAACCATCTGTAATCATGACTACATTAAAACAATCATGATTACACCTTTCTTCTAAGCATGATAACATCTGGTCAACTAATGACTAAAGAATTAGGTATAAAGAGATAGGGTACTGGAAAGGACATTTACAGTTAAAAAATGCGAATGTTATTTATTGTCAGCACAAATAACTTGCGATTTTTTACTCGATACGATCGTATTATTCAGCAATTTAAAGGTTGATATTGCAATCGCTCAGCAGTTAATATTTTAGATGTTAATATTCGTGACTGCCCTTTATTCCGTAATAAGCAGGGACCAAGCGTCCCCGCCCAGGCCAATGCCACATCAGACAGGTGCGGGCAGCCTTTATTGATAGGCACTACCATTCCCTTGATCTGGGATAATGGTCGTGACGAATCGTTAAGTGCTCTCACCTGCTGAGCTTGTATGGCACAAAGGAAGCTGCCTTGTTTAAACGAATCATGATTGTCTGTGTTGGCAATATTTGCCGCAGCCCTACCGCAGAACATCTATTGCGGATCGCCCTAGCACCTTCTGAGGTAGTAGTGAGCTCTGCAGGCCTAAGCGCCGTAAAAAGCAAGCCCATTGAAGCTACTGCGAACGCCGTACTCCAAGAGCATGGCCACTCCATGCCAGAGCACATATCCACCCAGCTCACAGCCACAGCTATAAATGAGTCTGACCTTATCTTGGTAATGGAACAACATCACATTGGTGCTGTCCTAAATCTCGCTCCAGAGGCCAGGGGAAAGGTGTTTCTGCTCGGAAAATGGCAAGACAACCGCGAAATCAATGACCCGTACCGCCAAGGCAAGCCAGCCTTTGTGCACGCTTACGCGCTGATTGATGCCGCAGTAAATGCATGGGCCCAGCGGATCAAACGCTGAGTCATTCCACGAATTATCTGTGAAGAAAAAGAACTGACCTATGCAGCAAACACCAGTGATGAAGTCCCATGAGCAAAATGACGATAATGACCAAATTGACCTAATGGGATTGTTGGGCACATTGCTCGACCACAAGTGGCTGATTGCCAGCGTGACAGGCGTGTTTATGGCTGCAGGCGTCACTTACGCATTGCTGGCGACACCGGTGTACCAAGCAAACGCTCTGATTCAGGTTGAAGCTAAGAAAAATGACCCGTTAGGCTTCTCTGATATAAACAGCATACTGGGTAAAGAGTCGCCATCCGCAACCGAAATCGAACTGATTAAATCCCGCAAGAATATCGGCGCTACCGTTGATAATTTACATCTCAACATTGAAGTACAACCTGACTATTTTCCACTGATTGGCCAATTTATGGCTAAGCGCTTTAAGCCTGAAGCTGAAGCTGAAGGCAGCGTAGCCTCGCCTGTACTAGGAATGAATAGCTTTGCCTGGGGTGGAGAGCAACTTGATTTTGCAGAGTTAGAAATACCTTCTGAGTTTCTGGGTAAGCAACTCACACTAATCAACGGTGAAACGGGAAATTTCACCCTAATTGATAAAGACGGTAACATCCTAGCAAAAAGTAAAGTAGGCCAAGTCTACAATGCAAACGGCTTCAAGGTTAAAGTCGAGAACCTACAAGCGAACCCTGAAACGACCTTCACTGTAATTCGGTACCCACGACTAACTACAATTCTGAGTTATCAGTTAGCGTTAGACGTCGCAGAACGAGGAAAAGAGTCGGGAATGATCGGTCTAGCGCTCGAAAGCACGACCCCTGCAAAAGCTATCCAAATCTTAAATGAAATTGCCAATCTTTATGTGCAGCAAAATATCGATCGTACTTCAGCCGAGGCTGCGAAAAGCCTGAGCTTTCTCAGGGAGCAACTCCCACAGGTACGGAATGACTTGGAAAAAGCTGAAGCTGCTTTGAATCAGTTTCAAATTCGCAGCAAGTCAATTGATATCAGCCTGGAAGCCAAGGCAATTCTCGACCAAATAGTATCTCTAGATACAAGCATTTCATCGTTAAAACTTCAACAAGCTGAGATGGACCGTAAATTCACTCCTCAGCATCCAGCTTACAGAGCACTTATGGGACAACTTGCTGAACTTACAAATAAACAACATAGGTTAGCTAAGCAAGTTGAAAGCCTGCCGTCCACTCAGCAAGAGCTACTTAGCTTAACCCGCGACTTAAAGGTCAGCACAGAAATATATACACAGTTACTAAACAAATCACAAGAACTGGATGTGATGCGCGCAGGGGCCGTAGGTAACGCACGCGTAATCGACACAGCCGATGTAGACCTGCTCAATCCAGTTAAGCCAAAAAAAATTCTAATCGTGTTAATTGCTACGCTATTCGGTTCATTTCTAGCTATAGCCTATATATTATTCCGCAAGGCACTCAATCGCGGCGTAGAAAACCCAGACGATATCGAGAAGCTTGGCTTACCGGTATATGCCTCAATTCCGTTCAGCTCTTTGCAGAAGGTTGAGGACGAGAAAAACACTAATGGACGCGGAAGCCGTACTACACCACTGCTCGCTAGCAGCCACCCAACGGATCTTGCGATAGAGGGACTTCGTAGTCTACGCACGAGCCTACATTTTGCTATGCTTGAAGCCGACAACAACAGGCTTATGATTTCTGGGCCAAGCCCAAAAGTAGGTAAATCTTTCGTTTCCGCGAATCTGGCTGCAGTTATGGCACAGTCTGGGCAACGGGTTCTGCTCGTAGATGTGGATATGCGAAAAGGATATATTCACAAAATGTTTGGCATACCCGTTGAGAATGGATTATCCGATCTATTGGCTAAGCGCTGCGATCTTGACACAGCCATTCATAAGACTGATGTAGAAAACCTAGATGTGATTGGCCGAGGACAAATCCCACCTAATCCGTCAGAGCTGTTGATGCATAAAAACTTCAGCACTTTCCTTGAACAAATTAGCGCAAAATATGACCAGATAATTCTCGATACCCCACCCTTCTTAGCGGTCACGGATGCGGCTATTGTCGGCCGACAATCAGGCACTAATTTAATTGTAACACGCTTCGAACTGAACCCAGCTCGAGAAATTGAGTTAACTATTCGTCGATTCAACCAAAATGGCATTCAGCTAAAGGGCGCCATATTTAATGGTGTTGAAAAACGTGCATCAGCCAAATATGGATATGGTGCATACGGGTACTACAACTACGAATACAAGTCAGACAGTATTTGATAGCAACTTTCTTAATGACTTCCTGAGCACCTCTAACAACTAAGAGGTGCTCTATTATAACGCAAATTATTTAGAACATTAAATTTTATTAGATTTTATCGCTTTTAGGGACTTGCGAATAATCCTAGGGCGGTAGCGTGACTAAACAATCGACACTGACAGTATCCAGCCCTATAACAGACACAGAAAACAAACTTGCTGAAATACAAATGATAAATGCGCAACAAACACAAACATATACTAATCTTACATAACAGCTCTCCTTGCTTACCACTCTGATATTTAACGAAATTATAATTTATTTATGGATGGCACGGCCAAAAGTAAATCTTCAGTCTTGGTATAAAACGCGATACATCTTCACTTCGCCGCATAATACCTTATCGCAAACCCTATTCAATCATCACCACTAGCATTTAAATGCTCAAAGGAGACGGAAATGAAAGTAACAGTTTTTGGCATAGGCTATGTGGGCCTAGTCCAAGGAGCCGTACTAGCAGAAGTTGGCCATGATGTAGTATGTATTGACATTGACACTCATAAAGTCGAACGCCTTAAACAAGGTCATATTCCTATATACGAACCTGGCCTAGAAGCGCTAGTAAAAGATAACTATTCTGCCGGACGATTGAACTTCACAACCGATGCTGCTGCTGGGGTGTTGCATGGTGATGTCCAGTTTATTGCTGTAGGAACCCCACCAGACGAAGATGGTTCTGCCGATCTTAAATATGTACTCACGGTAGCCGAAACCATTGCTCAACATATGGAAAGTCACCAGATCATCATTGACAAGTCCACCGTTCCAGTGGGCACAGCAGACAAAGTAAGTGCTCGTATCGCCCAAGTACTGGCACAACGAAAGCGCAACGACTTAAGTTTCGATGTGGTGTCGAACCCTGAGTTCCTCAAGGAGGGTTCTGCGGTAGCAGACTGCATGCGCCCAGATCGAATAGTAATAGGCACGAGCAGTAGCGCTGCTGAGGACGTTATGCGTGAGTTGTACGCACCCTTTAATCGCAATCACGAAAAAATCATTCTAATGGACATTCGCAGTGCCGAACTAACCAAATATGCAGCAAACTGCATGCTCGCTACAAAAATCAGCTTCATGAATGAAATGTCCAACTTAGCAGAAATGCTTGGTGCTGACATTGAAATGGTTCGCCAGGGTATTGGTTCCGATCCACGTATAGGTTACCAGTTTCTGTATGCCGGTGTTGGTTACGGCGGCTCATGCTTCCCAAAAGATGTACAGGCACTGATTCGTACTGCTGACAGCATCAACTTTGAAGCTAAAGTATTAAAGGCCGTAGAAGTCCGCAATAGCGAGCAGAAATCGGTACTATTCAAAAAAATATCAAAACACTTCAATCACGATCTCAGCGGTAAAACATTTGCCCTATGGGGGCTGAGCTTCAAGCCCAATACCGACGATATGCGCGAAGCTCCTAGTAGGGTTCTGATGGAGGCCTTATGGAAAGCAGGAGCCAAAATCCAAGCTTATGATCCAGAGGCTATGGAAGAAACTCAGCGAATTTATGGAAATCGAGATGACTTGACGCTATGCGACACCAAAGAATTAGCTCTTGTCGATGCAGATGCGCTAGTAATTATCACTGAATGGCAAGCATTTAAAGCACCAGACCTCGCACAAATAAAGAGACAGCTTAAGAAAAACCTAATATTCGACGGCCGCAATATTTTTGACCCTAAACGAATGAAGCAAAAAGATTTTACATATTACTCAATTGGCCGATAATCACCAGAAGCTTATATCATCAGCATTTCAGCCCTACAACTCAATTGGAACTGAGCACTGAAATCGAATCATTAGCATCAGTTACTTATATAATACTTTCTCGCCCTAGCACTTAAGACACAAACATACCCGACTTTAAAAGTTTTTAATTCCAAAGAAAACTAAATACAAAAAAGCCACATCCACACTTACACCTTTACGTCTAAGGCGGCCACAACAGATCATGCACTATAAAAACACAAATAAAAACTCAAGCCCACCTCTAACAGCCTCGATTATAATCCCAACTCACAACAGCAGCGGCTACATTGAAAACGCAATCAATTCTGTAGTCAGCTCTCACACCCAGCTACTAATCGAAATAATAATTGTCGATGATGCGTCGAGCGACATAGACGAACTAATAGCCAAAATTAAAGACAACAAAACAATTCAACTGATACAAAAACAAAATAAAAGCAATGCTGCGTTCTCTAGAAACTTAGGATTTACCGCATCCAAAAGTGATTTCGTTTTTTTCTTAGATAGCGATGACTCATACTCAACAACATATATTCAAGATAGAGTTAATCATCATATCGCACTTGGCTGCGGGTTAGTTTTTGGAAATTACATTGAAAAAAATGGCAACATAGAGATCAAAAAAAACCTTCCTTCATACCCATCAAATGACATTAGGGACTATCTTTTCACCTTAGGGGGAGACATCAGATCATCTACAATTAGTATATATAAAGCAAACCACAAAGGAACATTGTTCGACCCCGAGCAGAATAAGCACCAGGATTGGGGGTACGGTATACGCGCTTATGACGCCGGAGAAAATATTTCTTTTGACAGCAAACTTAATGTATATATAGATAACACAACAAATCCTTCTAGGATGAGCAATAGGATGAATGTAACTGCAAGCGAGTACTTTATAAACACCTATATAAGCAACCCTTCGCACATCATCCACTTCGCCAAGTTGCATTTAAAACTATCAATAGCATCCGGCGACACTGAAGGTCTTAGGTTTCTTCGGAGCATATTGATTCCCACATTAAAACAAACACCTATCCCGCAAAAACTTCACACACTCCTACTTTGCGCTGCAACCTTACCTATATTTAAAACTGTAGTAAATTTTATATTCATCAAAACCCGTAAAAATAGAGAATCAACATGATACCAAAGACAATACATTATGTATGGCTTGGAACAAGCCCGCTATCTCCACTAATTGTAAAATGCATCGAAAGCTGGAAAAAAAATCTTCCAGAATATGAAATTATATGCTGGAACGAAAATAATCTTGACATCTCCGACCCTGTCTACCTGAAAACACTAAAAGAAAAAAAATGGGCTTTCGCGTCAGATATTGCGAGACTGCACGTGCTTTACAAATATGGTGGCGTATATTTAGATACGGACATGGAGATAGTTAAATCACTGGACCCTCTATTGAAAACCGAGCTATTCATAGGGCTTGAGGATGACTGTCGCATTGCAGCAGGTATAATAGGATGCATGCCGAAAAACAAGTTTATTGAGGACTCATTAAATGCTGTAACCCTCTCGCTTTCATCAGGTCTGGTGCCTATTCCACAAGTAATTAGCGAAGTTTATAAGTCTCAGAGTCCGACTTACAAATTCGATCATAAAATATATGAAAAGCACTTTTTTTATCCCTACAACCCATTCACATCTGACATTAAAATATTATTCTACTCAGACATAAATCAAGACACTTATGCAATTCACCATTGGGGACACTCTTGGAAGATGACTTTTTCAGAGAAAATTTATCAAAAAGCAAAATTATTCATGAACAAATATATTTTCAATCACAAGAAAGGTCATTAAGATCGAAAAGCACCCTACTAAAGAACACGCACAAAAGACTTTGTTTGCAATACATCAAATCCACACCCACAACATAATAAGAACTCGATGCCACAAGCAAAGTCAAGAACAACAAACATCGTCTAGCATAAAAACATGCACGCCCGTCCTCGAATGTTCTAACCACTGAAAACCGATTACTTTTTCAATATAAATAGCAAGCTTTCACCATCCCGCTGCTCGTCAAACAATGCCTCAAAATGGATTTTCTTTTCCCGCGTTATGTACGAAATCCGCCAACACTAACTTGAGCTCCTCAGACGCAAATATTCAGTGAAGTCCGCAATCACCAAAAGCAGGAGCCCGCGATAGCCAAACAATATACGCCTACACCCTGCCTGGGATTTCGTTATAGACACCGCTTATGAGCCACTTTGCAGGGGGCTCCCATGAACAGATGATTTTTAGCGTTTAATATTGTCGTTAGGAGCTTTATTCTGCCGCTTCTTGTCGCGTTATGCCCAAAGCACTGTGGCGCCATTGATCGACGCTTTCTCCTCTCTTCGTGATTGGAGCAATGATGGAGCGCTGACCAGGGATTCACACAGCCTCACATCAAAATCGACAGCTAAATACCCAAACGAAACAAGCTGTGTAATACTTACGACTCTTGAAACAATAATATGCACGCTAAATATCAGAACATATTTGATGCCATTGTAGCCACACATGTAAAACACACTTTAAGTAGCGACATACTACAACGCCAGAGTACATGGAATTTGACAATGCCACCAGAGACTGACTTCAATATACTTCAGAAGCTTTCTTCATCAACACCAGCCACAACCTCGAATAATTTAACCACATTCCTAAATCATTATTCATACCTCATCGCCCGGAATAATCCGTCAATATTTAAACAATTTGACACCATCCATTGCGATGGCATTTTGTTATGCATTTATCTTCGAGCAATAGGGGTACATAAAACACGTGTTAGTTTTGACATGACTTCTCTTGCAATTAAAGTCTTTCGCCTAGCATCTGAAAACAACTATACAGTTCACTTCATAGGCGGCGAACAAGGTGTCGCAAAAAATGCATGCTCTCAAATACAAAGAGCATATCCAGACCTTAAAGTGTCAGGTGTCGCAAATGGTTTTTTTTCGTCTGAAGAAGAAAGAAATTCGATAATTAATACAATATGCAACTTAAACCCAAACATAGTCATTGCAAGTATGGGTACTCCATACCAAGAACAATTTCTAATTGACTTGAAAAAATCAGGCTGGTCTGGTGATGGTTATACCAGCGGTGGTTTTTTTCATCAAACTGCAAAAGCCGGACTAGCCTATTACCCAAAATGGGTAAACCGTCTAAATCTACGTTGGGCCTATCGCATCTATGACGAACCTAAGCTTATAAATAGATATACATTTTTATTCATAAAGTTTACTTTTGTATTCGCATATGACGCCATCAAATACAAACTAAAAGCAAAGAACCAAAACAAAATAAGAGGCCATCATGAGTGAACAGATTTTGGTAACAGGGGGCACTGGATATATAGGCTCACACACAACTATCGCTTTACTTGAAGCTGGCTTCGAGGTCGTAGTACTGGATAACCTATGCAACAGCTCGGTAGAATCTCTTAACAGGATTGAGCGCATCTGTGGCAAGAGACCGAAGTTTTATCAGGCCGATATACGTGATCGAAAAGCGCTTGATCAAATTTTTGCAGAATATCAATTTAATTCAGTACTTCACTTCGCTGGTCTAAAAGCTGTCGGTGAAAGTGTACAAAAGCCTTTGGACTATTACGAAAACAATATTTCTGGAAGCATCACTCTATTTCAAGCCATGGCTCAAGCCAACGTTTTCAACCTAGTGTTCAGCTCCTCTGCAACCGTTTATGGGGCTCCAACAGAAATGCCTATTAGGGAAGACTTCCCTACAGCAGCGCCAACAAGCCCTTACGGCAGTACGAAATTAACCATTGAGGTCATACTAAAGGACCTTGCAAAATCAGATCAACAATGGAGTATTGCTCTATTACGATATTTTAACCCTGTAGGAGCACATCAAAGCGGACTGATTGGCGAAGCACCAAATGGCTTACCGAACAATCTTCTTCCGTATATTAGCCAAGTTGCTATAGGCAAGCTACATGAGCTATCGGTTTTCGGAGGCGACTACTCGACACCAGATGGCACTGGCGTTCGCGATTACATACACGTGCAAGATTTGGCTGATGGCCATTTATGTGCATTAAAGGCCATTTCGGAAGATGCTGGTGTGCGAGTATGGAATTTGGGTACAGGTATTGGGTACAGCGTACTAGAGATAATTCATGCGTTCGAACAAGCTAGCGGTAGGCCTGTACCTTATAAACTCATTGATCGTCGCTCCGGTGATATTGCTGAATGCTGGGCAGATCCAAGAAAAGCAGCCTCTGAGTTAGGCTGGACGGCTAAGCGTGGTTTGATCGAAATGATGGCTGATTCTTGGCGATGGCAGGAGAACAATCCGCTGGGTTATGCTTCCTAGATTCAGAAACTTTTATGGCAATTCGGAATCAGTGCTATGTGATGCACAGGCCTGAATTATGCGCCGCGAAAGACGTTATAAAACGTCAGCAAGCAAATGTACAATGCCCGAGTATTCTTACATTAGCCTTATGAAATATAATACCCGCGAATAGCTATTTTATAGATGCAAATCTCCACGACCACCTAAGCTTACCTTGCTATCCAGAACATTCAACGAAAGGATTTCCCATGAACAAGCTCCTCGTTTCCGTATTGACCCTAGCATTGAGTTCCTACGCCTTTGCAGCCGAGCCAGTCGCCACTCCTACTACTGACGCAGCCCCGGCTGAAGCCTCTGCCACAGGTGCTACCAGCAGTACTTCCTTGGCGACAACAACCGGCGTCCTGGGAGGCGTTAGCACTACTACTGCAGTTGGCCTGGGTGTTGCAGCTGCAGCCGGAATTGCAGCAGCAGCTTCGGGTGGCGGTGGCGGTGGCGGTGGCAACGGCGGCACTACTGGTACCACAGGCACTACTGGTACCACAGGTACTACCGGTACCAACTAAGTACCTGCCAGGTCGAAAGGACTAAACCACCTGGAGCATTCCAGGCATTTGATTTTGATGTGTTTCCTTTACAAGTGTCCTCAATGATGATTCGTAGTTTGTCGCTCGCGGTACTTGCAGGGTTCGCCCTGCAAGGTTGTATGTTTGCGCCCGGTCAGTACCTGGATACCAGTGAGATCGGAACTGAAGGCTCACCAGAAAGTAGCCGGGTCGAGCTGATCCCCATCACCCCCAAGCTGATTGCGCAAAACGCGGCGACCTACGTCTCAAGCTCGGTGCCGGCAGAATTGCTGGCATTCAAGCCGCAGGCTTACCGGATCGGTGCCAACGATGTGCTGTATATCACCGTTTGGGACCATCCCGAATTGACTGCACCCTCAGGCCCCCAACAACAGATTGATGCCAACGGTCGCTTAGTACGCCCTGATGGCACGATTTTTTACCCTTACATTGGAAAAATTGATGCTGCGGGTAAAACCATTGAGGAACTGCGCTCGATTATCTCCGATAGACTCAAGCAGTATGTAGACAGCCCTCAAGTTGATTTGAGCGTTCTACGTTTTGCCAGTCAAAAAGCAATCTTCGCGGGAGCTCTGATTAAAGCAGGGCCAATCCCCATAACCACAACTCCGCTAAGTATTGTAGAGGCACTCGGCGCGGCAGGAGTTGAATCCCTAAACGCTGACCTTTCTGGCCTGATCCTTACACGCGATGGACATGACTATTTACTGGACATGGACGCTCTCAATTACAGCGGATCTCAACTACATAATCTATTTTTAAAAGACGGTGACCAACTGTATTTACCTTACAATGACCGTAAAAAGATCTATGTGATGGGAGAGGTTCTCGCACCTCAAGCAATGAAATTTAAAACTAAGAATATGAATCTTGCAGATGTGATCGGCTCTGTTGGTGGCTTAAATCAAACCACCTCCAACGGCAACGCGCTGTATGTTATTCGTGGCGCTGACAGCCTCGAGACCCAGCCAGCTAAGGTGTTCCAACTGGATGCCGAGTCGCCGGTTGCCTTTGCGGTTGCCAGTCACTTTCAGCTGAAACCACAGGACATCGTGTATGTGGGGCCAGCCCAAGTCACACGCTGGAACCGCCTGATCAGTCAACTGCTGCCATCGGCCACCATTTTAGGTACCAGCGCCGCCGCAGGTAACAACCTCAGTGAAGCCAGCAGCCGATAAGGTTTGAGCCGTTTTGAAAACTCTTCGTAACCGCTCATGCCTGGTAGCGTGCCTGCTGCTGTGTGGCTGTAGCCCACTTATGCAAGGCTCTCTTGATACCTTCAAGGCCGCCGTCCAGGGCGCGCAGCCGTTGCAACTGACAGCTGCAGACGTCGCAGCAGTGCCATATGCACAAATTTTGGTAACCACCCCTTCCAATGAAGGGGTCATGGCCAAACTACGTCAACAGGGCGACCTGCAGTACTGGGTAGCTTCGGGCAAGCAAGTGCTTTTAATGCGTGACGGTCTTGTGGTGCGCTCAGTAGGGCTGGAGCCCAGCCTGGATGGCACCCGTTTTGAGGGTGAATCGCCATTTAAACGTGGCCTCCAGCATATAGCGGACGGCGACACTAGCTCACGCTGGATCGATATTTATAAAGGCGAACAGGTCGGCCTGGCGGTAAACAGCCGCTTTCGTCGCAAGGGCCTGGAAACAGTGACCATTCTCGGTCAGCCACAGACCCTACAGCGTATTGATGAGTCTTTCGAGATTCCGGCATTGGGGTTTGGCGCAACCAATCGCTACTGGATCAAGCCTGATAACGGCTTGGTAATACAGAGCGAACAATACCTGACACCGGAGCTTGCGTTGAAGATTGTGCATCTGCGCCCTGACTGGGAGATGTCCCGGTGAGCCACCTGAAAAAGCTGAGCGCACGCCTGTTGTTAAGCCTCTCGATACTAGGCGTGAGCACTGCAAGTCAGGCCGCAATCACGGTTAGCGGTGATGTTGCCAAACCGGGATCCGTGGCATTTACACCAGGCATTCGCTTGCAGGACGCCATCAATGAGGCCCAGCCAAACCCTGAAGGTTACTGGCTGGCTGGCGCATGGCTGCACACCCCCCTTCTTGAACAGCAAACACGGCTCAAGGTCGGGGTGTTGTTTGATCTGAAGATGCTGCAAAGAGGTGCCATGCTCAATAACAACGACGCGCTCGCTTCCTTGGCCGGGCGCCTGTTTGAAGACATAAGCAGCCTGCCGATTACTATGCGTAAAGTGGCGGTGCTTGATCCTGTTGCCGTTGAAGTTGGTTTTGCCCGCAATTTTCTGCTTGCCGATGGCGACCAGTTGATCTATCCAACGCGAACCAACAGCGTCAGGGTCGTTGGAGCAGTACAGCAACCCTGTACCCTGCCCTTTCGAGCCCAGCAACAAGCCCGTGACTATTTGGACAGTTGCCCGCGATTGGCCGAAGCCGACGCCGACTTTTTGTGGCTGATCCACCCCGATGGTCGTTACCAACGCGTGGCAATTGCCGCCTGGAATCGTCAGGACGGCATCTATACGGTAGCTGGCAGCACAATCTTGGTACCGGTAAAAAATAGCAATATCGATTTGCCCACACCTGATTTAAATGAGCAGTTGGCCCAGTTTCTAGCCACTCAACCGCTGGCCGAGGTTGCCCCTTGAAGTTATGTTTTGCTGCTGTTGTATTACTGCCCTGTAGCCTAGCCCATGCCGAGCCGCGCTATACCCAGAATGATTTTGGTGGCGTTGGCTTGTTACAAACGCCAACGGCACGTATGGCCCCGGCGGGCGAGTTAAGCCTTAACGCCAATCGTACCGATCCCAACGCCCGCTACAGTCTTTCTTTACAGCCAGTTGATTGGCTCGAAGGTACGTTCCGGTATACCGTCATTAGCAACCGAGTATATGGGCCCGAAGCACTTAGCGGGAACCAGACTTATAAAGACAAAGCAGTTGATGCGAAAGCTAGGTTGTTGCAAGAAAGCCACTGGCTACCCGAACTCGCACTTGGATTTCGAGATATCGGCGGTACTGGTTTTTTTTCCAGTGAGTATATTGTAGCAAGCAAGCGACTCAACAATCTTGACTTCAGCCTCGGAATTGCTTGGGGTTATATCGGCAATCGCGGCGATCTGGACAATCCGCTAAGTTATTTAGATAGTCGTTTTGATATGCGCCCGGAAAGTACTTCAATTGGTGATGTTAACGCCAACTCGTATTTCAGAGGATCTCCTGCCTTTTTTGGAGGAATAACATACCAAACTCCTTGGCCCTCCCTAAGCCTAAAGGTTGAATATGAAGGTAACGATTATAAGCACGAGCCACAGAAGAACAATCTCAATCAAGACACTCCAATCAACATCGGCGCAGTCTACAAGCTCAACGATAATATCGATCTGACCGCCGGCTGGGAGCGCGGAAATACTGCCTTGTTCGGTATTACCCTGCATACCAACTTTGTCAGCCGCAAGGCTCCGGTCAAAAGTTATGATCCGCCGGCGCAACCACTACCAGCACAGGCACCTGTCGCACCTCTGGAAGAGGTCGACTGGGCTGCGGTATCGCAACAGCTGGAAAAAAATGCCGGCTATAAAGTTGAACGCATTGCCCAGCGTGATTCCGAACTGATGGTATATGGCGAGCAGTCCAAATATTTCTACACAGCTAAAGGCGCAGGCCGGGCCAGCCGTATTCTGGACAATACTGCCAATGATCAGATCCAGTGGTTCACCATGGTCAACAAGCGTTATGACATGCCCGTGGAAGAAATCAGCGTTCCGCGCTCGACCTTTCGCGATGTAGTCAATAACGAACAGGATCTGGTCAATCTGCATCGCACTACCGAGGTCAACCGCGCCACGGCCCACTATGATAAAACCCTGTATCAGCACAAGCCTGACCCCTTGACCTATGGCTTTGGTCTGGGCTACCAGCAAAACCTCGGTGGGCCTGATGGCTTCCTGCTGTATCAGATCAGCGCCTATGCTGAAGGGCAATATCGCATTACCCCAAATACATGGGCCAGTGGCGGGGTCAGTGTCAACCTGCTGAACAACTTCGACAAGTTCAAATATGACGCCCCCAGCAACATGCCGCGCGTCCGTACAGATTTGCGAAAATACGTCACCACTTCCGATGTGACCATGCCTGCCTTGCAGCTCAACCATGCCAAGCGCCTGGATCAAGACCTGTATGGCATGGTCTATGGTGGTTATCTGGAGCCCATGTACGCTGGTGTCGGGGGCGAGATACTCTATCGCCCAATGGGTGAACGCTGGTCAATCGGTGCCGATTTGAACTATGTACGCCAGCGGGAATTTGACCAGGGCTTTGGCCTGCGTGATTACCGCACAGTAACCGGCCATATCACCTCTTACACCAAGCTGCCATTCGATCTGGACGCGGCCGTCAGCGTAGGTCGTTATCTGGCCCGGGACTGGGGCACCACCATCGATATCTCCCGCGAATTTACCAATGGGGTGAAATTCGGTGGCTGGGTAACCCGCACCACGGCATCCAAGGAAGAATACGGCGAAGGTAGCTTCGACAAGGGCATTTATATCTCGATTCCGTTCGACGAGATGATGAGTGTGTCGACCATGAGCCGGGCCAATATCGCCTGGGCACCGCTGACTCGAGATGGTGGCGCCATGCTGCATCGCCAGTACTCGCTGCACACCATGACCGATGGCCGCAATCGTGATGCCTTCTATGAAAACTTCGAGAAGATCACCGAGTGAGGCAGCTGATTCAACGCCTGGTTGATCTGCCCTTCTGGCTGCGCGCACTGCTGTTTTTGGCAGTGTGCGCAGGCCTGCTGTTTACCGGTTTGCGCAACCGGCCAATTCCGCAGGCTTTTGCCCAGGAAGACAAGCTGCATCACTTTATTGGTTTTTTTGCCCTGGCATTCAGTTGCCGCCTTGCATTTTTGCATATCCGGCTACTTTGGCTCGTCATTGGCTGCGTGCTGGCAGGGCTGCTGATTGAATATGCCCAGGCCCTTATGCCCTTGCGCACTGCGTCGTTTTACGACGCGCTTGCCAATACGGCAGGGGTAGCCCTGGGCCTGGCAGTGGCAGGGTGCTGTTCGCGCCATAGCATTAAGGATTGAATAATCGCTATAGACATGCTAGTGCGGGTCAATTTTGCTGGTGGCAACGTTATTTATCGCGAAAAATCGACCTTCGATATTTATAAGCTGAAAAATTGCCAGCTAACACAACACCAAATGTAGTAAATGTTATAAAATGTCTGCTTTGATATCGGCTTATATGGCAAAATCCCACAGCCTCTAAGTACTTGGGTTAGGTGATATGCTTGCCGCAGGATGCACTACCGATATTCAGGCCCCCAAAGCGCTTAATTTTTTCTATAGCGAAGCGCTGGTCGAAGATATAGCACAGCTTGTCACTGCTGAAGTGAGGCATCTTGACGCCTGCGATACCCTGGCGAATATGACTTGTGACTTTAGTCGCACAGAAGCTGTTTTTATTGAAGTGAATGCACCTGAGGCCATCAATGATGGCCTGGAATTGCTCAAGCATATCCGCCTGTTCAATCAAGCCACCTGTATTTTTATTCTGGTGACTCATAACAAGTCATTTAACAGTATCAATTATTACCTTGCTGGCGCCGACCACTGCATCAAGTTACCAACTGACCTGCTGGAAAAGCAGGCTGTGCTGTTACGCACTTTCGAGGAATCACACTGGGCCACAAACACCCGTTTGACCCTTGATCGCACACGACTGTTATTGTGCAGCGACAGGCAAAAAATTGAAATTTCATACACCGAAATGATCATTATCGACGCACTGATACAGGCGCCGCAGCATGTACTGAGCCAGGACAGCATTGCCAAAACCCTGGACCCCAATATTGTTTTTTATGATCCGCGAGCACTGGAAAAAACCATTAGCCGCCTAAGAACAAAGATTAAAAAAGCATATAATCTGGAATTGATCTTTAGTGTTCGCGCATTCGGATATCGGCTGCGCCGGGGCACCATTCTGAAATAACTATTACTTCATGAGCTGCGCTGCAGACCGCTGTAGTTCGCCACTAGGCATCAGCCTGACACCGACGAATGGAGACGTTGAAGCATGAAGGTAACACTCAGATTTTCCGCTTATGCACCCTCGGCCAGTAACAGTCCGATTGCACACACCTATGGCTTGCCCTGCGCAACCTATCAACTACAGCCCGCAAACCAGCAGGCCTGCGAATCCGACCGTCATCTATGGCGCAAAACGCATTTCGCGCCCTGGGGTTGCTGGGTAAATGCAGAACATGGCATGGTATCTACCTTCAATCACATGTCAGACGTTTCTCGCGCGATAACGGTAAGCAAACCTTACTTGCTGAACATCCACCCCTACTCTCCGGGCCTGACTGTTATTCCTACTTTGAAAACTACGCCGACCTCCCCAGCCACTCCCCCCACCGCACACTATTCCAGCAGCCCTGATACCTGGTTGTTTTGCTTTGAGGCACAACATCTGTGCAACAATACCGCCTGCATTCAGCTGACCGCCATTGAGTCACTGCTGATCAAGACCTTAAGCCAAAGAGACGAGCGTATTTGTAGCAAACAGGAACTTATTATCGGCATCAATAAAGATACATACAGTTATAGCGGCCTGGAAATGTGCCTGAGCCGACTGCAGAACAAGTTTAAAGCGGTTTTTGGCGAGCGCCTATTTCGCTCGGTACGCAATCGTGGCTATTGCCTGGTTCAAGATGTGCAAGCTGCCAAAAAAGTGGCATAACGCAATCATTTAACTGGCAGATACAGGCAGTTAGCTATTGTATTGATATCACTGAACACTATAACTCTTTGATCTATTGAAAATAACATTTGTCTCACGCATTGTTATAAAACGTCGAACCCCTGCTACGGATAACCTTTATTATCAATGTTTCGTGTGGCCACTATCTACTTCAGTTATAGCGCCACTCAACGCCTGCACATGGAAGAGTGCTGTGATTTATCCCTGTCAGTTGCTCCTATAGTCAAGTACTTATCACAAGGCTGCTACCTTGATTCATACACGTCTAGATCGTAAAACCGTGGCCAGAGGCCTGACTTTTTGGGGGCAATGGGCTGTCGCCATGGCCTTTGTCACTGCCTTGTTGATATCACTGGTCTATACCAAATTTGGCAGCGTTGATTTCCATTACCGCATCCTCGCGGTTCTGACCCTGCTGGTATCTGTACCTGCCTATTCCGCCACCCATGTTTACTATAAAAGGCACACGGCTTTTAACGGTTGCGTCCGCCTGTTTCTCGGCTGGACCCTGACCCTGGCGTGCCTGAGCACCATTGGTTTTATGACCAAATCCGGCGAGCTTTTTTCCCGGGAAACTCTGCTCAGCTGGGCCGCGTTGGGCTTTCTGGTACAGGTGCCGCCGTATTTGATATTGCATCGGCTGTCCAGATTTTATCACCAGCGTAACAACCATCATTACAACAGCCTTATTATTGGTTCTGATGGTGTTGCGCTGAAGCTGGCCGACAGCTTTATTCAGCAAAATCATTTTCCGCTGGTGGGGGTGGTCAGCGCTTCGCCTTTTGAAGACGCCACCAATTCCCCTCTTATCGTGGGTGAACTGGCCCAGTTACGCTCACTGATTACCGAGCACAATATCCGCCGGCTGTATATTTCCTTGTCCCTGCAAGAAGCCCAGCGTATTGAAGCACTTTATATCGATCTGCTTGACCTGAATGTCGACGTGGTCTGGGTACCGGACCTGGACAGCATGATGCTGCTTAACCATTCGGTCAGTGAAATTGGCGGCCGCCCGGCCATCCATTTGAATGAAAGCCCGCTTA
The DNA here is from genome assembly GCF_035019225.1 of Pseudomonas sp. CCC4.1. Classification (NCBI taxonomy): domain Bacteria; kingdom Pseudomonadati; phylum Pseudomonadota; class Gammaproteobacteria; order Pseudomonadales; family Pseudomonadaceae; genus Pseudomonas; species Pseudomonas sp. CCC4.1. Next base: position 19,497 of record NZ_JASJWL010000073.1, read on the forward strand.
CCAGCTATCCAACTGCTGCCTTGAGCAAGGCATTGATGGAGCGCTCGCTGTCACTGGTTGCCATTATCTGCCTGAGTCCGGTGCTTGCAGCGATTGCCATTGCCGTGAAGTTATCGTCCCCCGGCCCTATCCTGTTTAAACAGCATCGCCATGGCTGGAATGGCAAAGTCATCAAGGTATGGAAGTTCCGCTCCATGCAAGTTCATGATGACAAACAGGTTAAACAAGCCAGCCGCAACGATTCACGGGTAACAGCAGTTGGCCGCTTTATCCGCCGTACTTCACTGGATGAACTGCCGCAACTGTTTAATGTGTTACATGGCGACATGGCATTAGTGGGGCCACGGCCTCACGCCGTTGCCCATAACGACTATTACACTGGCAAGATTCACGCCTATATGGCCCGCCACCGTATCAAACCCGGCATTACCGGCCTGGCACAAATCAGCGGCTGCCGCGGCGAAACCGATACCATTGAAAAGATGCAAAAGCGCGTTGAAATCGATCTTGATTACATTAATAACTGGTCGCTGTGGCTCGATATTAAAATTATGATCAAGACACCGCTTACCTTGATCTCAAAAGATATTTACTAAGATTTTACCTTGCAAACTAATACTGCGGATGTTTTTCTTCGCAGTGTGCACGGCATTGATATTCATATACGAGACCTCGTGTAGCTTTTTTTCAGATTCTTATATCCGAGGCATCCTTTGATTAATCGTATAAAGTTAATGAGCAAAAATCGTTTTTTGCGAAATGTCGCCATCGTAGCAACAGGAACTGCTGGCGCCCAAGCTATCACCATGGCTTTTTCTCCGATAATAACTCGACTGTATGGTCCAGAAATATTTGGCTTAGTCGGTAGTTTTATCGCCGCATTAGCAGTTCTTACCCCAATGGTAGCACTGGCCTATCCAATTGCAATAATCTTGCCTGAAGATGATGAGGACGCAAAAGGTCTGGCCAGACTCAGCTTACTTATTACTCTTGCCACCTCAGCCCTCGCGGCATTAATAATCAGCCAATCAAGTGATCAACTGCTAACCCTATTCGGCCTTGAAGAACTTAATGGATATTTGGCCCTCATGCCTTTGGCGATGCTATTTACAGGTCTTCATCAAATCATTGAACAATGGATAATACGCAAGAAAAAATTTCGCCTATCAGCAAAAGTTGCCATCGCCCAGTCATTGATTATAAACTTCAGTAAGACAGGCTTTGGCTTTATATACCCGATCGCAACACCACTGATAATTCTTTCTACCATTACAAGTTTGCTATACGCTACTTTACTTGCATTAGGCCTGAAGCTTGAAAAAGAAAACTCGCAACCTTTAGAGCAAAAAAACCGGCCAAGTTTATACGCACTAGCCAAGAAATACAAAGATTTTCCAATTTTCAGAGCACCTGAAGTAACTTTGAATGCGGCCTCTCAAGGTTTACCCGTATTAATGCTCGCAGCCTTTTTTGGTCCCGCAGCAGCGGGTTTCTATACACTGGGACGTACCGTACTGGCGATGCCTTCAGCACTTCTGGGAAAATCCATCGGCGATGTTTTCTATCCTCGCCTCGCTGAAGCGGCCCACAAAAAAGAAGACATCACACACCTAGTGATTAAAGCAACCAAGGCGCTTGCACTGGTCGGCATAGTCCCATTTGGTTTGGTAATAGCATTCGGACCTTGGTTATTTTCACTCGCATTCGGACCAGAATGGCATACTGCCGGGGAGTATGCTCGCTGGTTATCCGTTTGGTGTTTTTTTGGGTTTATCAACACACCCGCTGTGAAAGCCTTGCCTGTGCTTAACGCCCAATTTTTCCTTCTATTTTCCAGCACGTTAATGCTTGTTGCAAGAGCAGGAGCCCTAGCCGTCGGCTATTACTTATTTAAAAGCGATCTACTTGCCGTGATTTTCTTCAGCGCAAGCGGGGCCTTTTTGAATTTACTCTTGATTTTAATAACCGTCCATTTATGTAAGAAAAGAAAGCCAGGCATCCAGCCCTTGCGCTCAGAACCAAGCAAACACTAAATTAATGAGTTTAAAATATGTTCTATGCAACCGCACACCGCACAAAAAGGCTTTTGCTATCTCTACTTCCAGAGCTTATTTTCTATCAGTACCAGCATATTAAGAATCACAAAAGCCTTTGCGACTTCAACAACCCCAAAAGTTTTTCCGAAAAAATTTATCACAGGATGCGTTATCCTCTGCCTGTATTCTCGATACTTGCAGACAAGGTTGTCGTACGCGAGCACATTGCGGAAATCGTGGGTGAACAGTACCTGGTACCTGCGTTTTTCTCATGCAAAACAGTATCCACCTCAACATTCGATGATCTCCCAAATACCTTCGTGATGAAGGCTAACCATAGTGCTGGCCAAGTAAAAATTATCACGGACAAACGTAACGAAGACCTTGAGAGCCTCGCACAATTAGCTAACAACTGGTTGCGTTCCGACTTCTCCTGCACCGCTAGAGAGAAACACTATCAACATATTGAACCGCAAATAATTTTTGAACATGCATTACTGACTAATGGCAACCCACCTGCGGACTACAAATTCAACGTTTTTAACGACAGCAAAGCATCTGCACCCTATATTTTCATCCAATACATGCAAGATCGATTCGGTTCTATCACTCAAAATCTGTTCCTTGAGGACTGGACTCCAGCGCCCTTTACTCGAGCAGGGCAACAGCAAAGTAGTGTGCCAATCGAAAAGCCCAAAGCCCTCGATGAAATGCTTTTAGTAGCCAAAAAACTTTCACAGCATTTTGGGTACTTACGCGTCGACTTTTACTTGCATAACGACAAAGTATTTATAGGCGAATTGACGATCACCCCAGCAGCAGGGAACTACACCTTTGATCCTCCAGAGTACAATTCACTTTTGGGGGAGAAATTCAGCTGGCCTGAGCACTAAGAGTGCCCACTGACATTGTTAAACGCAATGTACAACACTATCGGTTTGGCCAAGAGCAGTGGTCGTCTCTGCCAAACCGATACCATTGAAAAGATGTGGAAGCGGGTTAAAATTAACCTCGACTATATTAATAACCTGTCTCTTATACACATCTGGGATGGCGGGTTGTGGGTGAAAAAAAAAAAGGGGGGGGGGGGGGGGGGGGGGGGGGGGGGGGGGGGGGGGGGGG